>DASQDV010000051.1:0-1874 GCA_035633995.1 Pyrinomonadaceae bacterium
GTACGCGGCCAACGCTTTCCTCGCCACGAAGATTTCCTTCATCAACGAGATCGCCAACCTCTGCGACCGCATCGGCTGCGACGTGCACGACGTGGCGCGCGCGCTCGGCATGGACAATCGCATCGGGAAGAAATTTCTCCACCCCGGCCCCGGCTTCGGCGGCTCTTGTTTCCCGAAAGACACGAGCGCGCTGCTCTCCATCGCGCGCAAGTACGGTTACGACGCGCTCATCGTTGACGCCGTCGTGCGCGTTAACCAACGGCAGCGCGAGTTGATGGTTCCGAAGATCGAAAAACTGGTGGGCGACCTGCGGGGCAAGACCATCGCCGTGCTCGGCCTCGCCTTCAAACCCGGCACGGACGACATGCGCGAAGCGCCCTCCGTAGACATCATCCGCGTCCTCTTAGAACGCGGCGCGGCGGTGCGCGCCTACGACCCGATTGCGATGAACGCCGCGCGCGAACTGCTACCCGACATCACTTATGTCGAGGACGAGTACGAGGCGGTCGCGGGCGCCGACGCGCTCGTCTTTATGACGGAATGGAATCAGTTTCGCGCGCTCAACATGGAGCGCGTGCGCGAACTGATGCGCGCGCCGAAGATCGCCGACCTGCGCAACATCTACGAACCCGAAGCCATGACCGAACTCGGTTTCGAGTATGCAGGCGTAGGCCGCCAGCCGCGCGAGGCCGTCACACACGAGAAGGGGCAGGCCGGGACGGCTTGAACGCGACGCTCAGTTTCTCGCTGCTAATCTTATGAACCTTTCAGGAATCGTACTGGTCACGGGCGGCGCAGGTTTCATCGGCTCGCACATCGCGGCGACGTGTGCCGAGCGCGGCGCGCGCGTGCGCGTGATTGACGATCTCTCAACCGGCCACCCCGAAAACCTGCAGGAGATTGGCGGCGAGATAGACTTCGTGCGCGGGAGTTTGAACGACGAAGCGACGCTCAGGCGCGCGCTCGAAGGGGTCGAACTGGTTTTCCACGAGGCGGCGATTCCTTCCGTGCCGCGTTCGGTGGAAAACCCGCGCGAGTCGCATCGCGCCTGCGCCGAGGCGACATTCTCTCTGCTGCTGGCGGCGCGCGAGTCGGGCGTGCGCCGCGTCGTCTATGCCGCTTCGAGTTCGGCCTACGGCGACCAGCCGACGCTCCCCAAAGTCGAGACGATGCCGCCCGACCCGCTCTCGCCTTACGCCGCCGCCAAGCTGATGGGCGAATACTACTGTCAGGTCTTCACGCGCACCTACGGGCTTGAAACCGTAGCCTTGCGCTACTTCAACGTCTTCGGGCCGCGCCAAGACCCCAGTTCGGCCTACTCCGGCGTCATCTCGCGCTTCATCGCCGCACTCTCGACCGGACAAACGCCCGTCATCTACGGCGACGGCGAGCAGTCGCGCGATTTCACCTACGTCTCGAACGTCGTTGACGCCAACCTCCGCGCCGCCGAAACCACACGGGGCGTCGGCCAGATCATCAACGTCGCCAACGGCAAACGCGTGACGCTCAACGAACTGCTCGACATGCTGAAGCGTATTATGGGAAGCACGGACGTGCAGGCCGAATATCGCGAGGCGCGCATCGGCGATGTGAAACACAGCCTCGCGGACATCACGCGCGCACGCGAATTCCTCGGCTACGAGCCGCAGGTCGAACTGGAAGAAGGCTTGCGCCGCACGATTGATTGGTGGAAGCAGAGCCGCTTCGCGCGTTCGTAAACATAAATCCCAAGTGCCAGGTCTCAAGTCCCAAGTCAAAAACTTTGCCTTTGACTTGGGACTTGGGACTTTTTGTTAGCCGAAGAGCTTTCGCAAGGTTTCCGTGTAAGGTGCGCGGGCGACGCCCTTATCGGTGATGATGGCGGCGATGAATTC
>DASQDV010000052.1:0-6241 GCA_035633995.1 Pyrinomonadaceae bacterium
ACTTCCAGCCCAAACTGCGCTCGCACTACCAGACCACGCAACCTGACCTTTACAACCGCCGTGCCAGCATCTGGAAACAGCCTGAAATGAGGCGTTTAGCGCCTGTACCCGCTTCCCGCGTGTCAGCAAGTCGAATTGATCAATCGTTTCGGGCGGCAAAAGTTGATACCTGCTTCGCACCAGTTCGCGGAGAGTACCGCTGAATGCTGTTTGAGACGCATAAATACAGGGTTTTGTCGAAACTGCGAAGGAAGTATGCGATGCGAAGGAAATATACAGCTATGGGCGAGGTTTTTATGTGCCTGAAATTTGCCGGGAGCATCGTGGCAAAGCCCGAAGTGTGCGCGGTTCGTTTGAGAAAGATTGATTTTGCAGGGGTTTTGCCCGTGTGTTGTTGGAGCTAACATTTCATGACGCGGAATTTTGAGCGGGAACGAGTCGTTTCCGGTAGGTGGCACGGTTGTTGCCATATGTATATTGTGTAGATTGAACGTAAAGGGGGCAAATCTGTTGTCGCCGGCGAGGAATTTGTAGCAACGTTTCGACGCCCGACATACTCAAACTATGCGCCAACCGATTCAACCCGAGTAGTTTAATAAACCCCCCGATTTTGTTCCTTTGCAAAGAGTTTCGAGCAAACCGCCTTATCGAAATGAAAAGAATTAACCGCTCCGCCAGCAGAAGTTTCACCGCCTTGCTAATTCTCGTCGCGCTATGGCTCGGCAGCTTTGGCGGGCTGACCGCGCAGGGGCAGTTTTCACGGGACAAGGACGGAGCAAAAGTCGCCGGTAAATCCGGAGGGCAGGCGGCTACGGTTGCGTCGGGCGGTAAAGTTAAGAATCCGCCTGTGACGAAAACAACCGCGCAATTCGATAAATTCTCGCCCGATTTAGCCCGACAGTTAAGCGGCACCGTCAGTCGCAAAAAAATATTTCGCGTCATCTGTCGTTTCAACCGCCCGGCGGGCAGCGGCGTGCAGGCCATCTACACGCGCCCGCGCGTGCGCGTCAACTACAGCTTTCAGGATTCGCAGTTCGTCAGCGCCGAGATGCCTGCCAGCGAGCTTTACGAACTGGCGAAATTCGGGGAAATTTCCTACATCTCACCCGACCGGGAGGTGCGCACGCTCGGCCACGTCTCCGCCACGTCCGGCGCAGACCTCGTGCGCGCGCAGGCCAGCGGCGGACTCGACGGCACGGGCATCGGCATCGCTATCCTCGATTCGGGCGTTGACGACAGCCACAAAACTTTTCGCGACGGGCGCACAGACGACAGCGACAAGCGCATCGTGGCCGAAGCGGATTTCGTCAACTACGGCAACGCCTCCGACCAGTACGGGCACGGCTCGCACGTCGCCTCGCTCGCAGGCGGCAACGGGCGCATCGCCAACGCCAGCTACGTCGGCATCGCGCCGAACGCGAACATCATCAACCTGCGCGTGCTCGACGACGAGGGGCGCGGCACGGTCTCGTCCGTTCTGCTCGCGCTCGATTGGGTTCTGCTTAATCGCGCGCGCTACAACATACGCGTCGTGAACATGAGTCTCGGCATGCCCGCCGTAGATTCTTATCGCAATGATCCGGTGTGCCTCGCGGTGCGTCGCCTGGTTGACGCAGGCATCGTCGTGGTGGCGGCAGCGGGGAATAATGGGAAGACCGACGACGGACAGAAAGTTTACGGGCAGATTCATTCGCCCGGCATAGAGCCTTCGGCCATCACCGTCGGCGCGACCAACACCTTCGGCACGAACGAACGCGGCGACGACCGCATCGCCACCTACAGTTCTCGCGGCCCGACGCGCGGCAGCTACCTCGACGCGACGGGCGCGCGCCATTTCGACAACCTCGTCAAACCCGATCTGGTCGCGCCCGGCAACAAGCTGGTCGGGGCACAATCCGAAGGCGAATGTCCCGTCAGCCAGGAAGATTGCGGCGCGAAGAATTTCCTCATCACGCGGCATCCGCAGATGGAAACGAACGTGAGTTCGGACGACAGCCGCGCGATGATGTTCATGAGCGGCACCTCTATGTCCGCGCCGCAGGTCGCGGGCGCAGCCGCGCTCCTGTTGCAGGTCAACCCGAAGCTGACGCCGAACATGATCAAGATGATCCTGATGTACACGGCGCAACCGCTCGCGGGCTTCAACATGTTCGAGCAGGGCGCCGGTCAACTAAACATCGAGGGCGCCGTCAGGCTCGCCAAACTCGTTCGCACGGACATCAACAGCGGCACGCCGCTCGGCACCCCCCTGCTGACGGGTGCGCTCCCGACGCCCCGCACGACCATTGCCGGACACACTTTCGACTGGGCACAGGGCATCGTCCTCAACCACACCTTTGCGACCGGCAACGCCCTCGTCGCACGCTACCAGCGCATTTACGACCTCGGCGTGATTATGAGCGACGGCGTGATCATGAGTGACGGCGTGATCATGAGCGATACGGTCTTGCGACGGAATCCCGCTTTCCTCAGCGACGGCGTGATCATGAGCGATCATATTCTGACGAGCGACGGCGGGATGCTCGGCAGCGGCACGCGTTACGTCGCCGTCGGCGTGATCATGAGCGACGGCGTGATCATCAGCGACGGATTCTTGCGCGACGACGGCGTGATCATGAGCGACGGCGTGATCATGAGCGACGTAGTGTTGAAGGCGCTCGCTACGATGGCCGACGGGGATCGCACGAGTTATGCGCCCGTCGTGGTTGACACAGGAGCCGACTGAAAAGCTGCTGCTCTCGCGCGCTGCTCTCGCGCGGGGACAGTTTCGGAATCTTTAACCTCTCTCCATAACAAACGACAAATGCTATGTCTCGAACTCTCAATTCTGCTCTGACGGCAACGGCGCAAGAGGAAGTAGTAGAAGTAGTGCGCGCTGCGCGTGCCGCGCGTAGCCCTCAAGCAAAAAGCCGTCCTTCATCGCCGGAACTTCTGACACACGGGCAGGAGGGCGAAGCCCTGAAGTTTCTCGCGGCGCATCCGGTTCGTAATGTGATTATGATGAGCCTCATCCGCGACAACGGGTTCGAGAGCGCTCTTAATCGCGGGAATTTTTACGCGTGCCGCGACGGGCGGGGCGAACTCACGGGCGTCGCACTCGTCGGGCATCACGTCCTTTTCGCCGCGCGTTGCCCGAAGGCCATCGGGGCTTTTGCGCGACAGGCGCGCGCGTGTCTTGACGCGCACGTCATCGTCGGGGAGCGCGAAGCGGTCGGAGAGTTTTGGTCTGTGTACGCGCGCGCGGGAGAGTCGCCGCTCCTGATTCAGAGAGAGTTGTTGTTGGAGCAGAGATGGCCTGTCGCGGTGCGTGAGTTTGTGCCGCATTTGCGTCTGGCGACGCTTGCAGACATCGAGCAGGTGGCAACGGTGCACGCGCAGATGGCTTTTGCCGAAAGCCACGTCAATCCGCTCGAAGTTGACCGCGAAGGTTTTCTCGCGCGCCTCGCGCGGCGCGTGGAACAGGGGCGCGTCTGGGTGTGGATGGAAGCAGGGCGTTTGATCTTCAAGGCCGACATTTTCTCCCACACGCCGGAGGTGATTTATCTCGAAGGCGTCTACGTCAACGCGGACGAGCGCGGCAAGGGCTACGGGCTGCGCTGCCTGTCGCAGTTGAGCCGCGAGTTGTTGCTGCGCGCGAAGGCTTTGTGTTTACTCGTCAACGAACAGAACGAGCAGGCGCAAACATTTTACCGCCGCGCCGGTTACAAGTTGCATAGCCACTACGACACGATCTATCTCCCACCGCAAAGTTGAACGCGCGCCGCACCGAAGGCCAAAGGCGCGCGTTGCGAAAAACCCCCCAAGTTGTGGTTTAGCTAAGCAGACACTATATTTAAGTCAATCAATCCGTCAGCGTTAAGCGTTTCTCTCGCACACGTTTAAAGGGAGAGACGTGTGTTGAGGGGCAACGGGCGGCGATTGAGCCGCACGAGTTTCGTCATCACGTTAATATTCCAGCGGAGGCCACCAGAACATGAGCGGGGAGGGGCGCAAGGGGGAGTCCGGCATCGTCAGTTTGAGCGATGCGCGCACCCGCGCGCAGGCCGCGCGCCAGTCGCTCGAACGCGGGCTGGAAGAGGTGCGCCTGCTGCTCGATCAGGGTCTCACGTCGGAGGTGCTGAAGCGGACGGCGACGCTCATGCGCGCATCTCGGCAGGACGCGTCGCTTCTGGCGCGTGCGCGCTGTTTGCTCTCGGCGGCTCTGGAGATGCAGGGGCGTTATCGCGAATCGCTCGAAGCCGTGCAGATGTACGAGCAGCCGGAAGAACGCGCCAAGTGCGACCCGGCCTCTTCGATCTATCTCGGCGTGCAACTCGGCCTCGCCTACAATTACACGGGCGATCACCCGAAGGCCATCGCACTCTTAAACGGCGCGCTGCGCGAAGCGACGGAATATGGCGGCGGCGCGCAGGTCGGCTCGGTTTACGTCGCGCTCGCACGCGTCTACCGCAGCATCAACGAATACACCATCGCGCGCGACCACGCGCAAAAGGCGCTCGAACATTTTCGCGGCACGGGCGACTGGCGGGGCTTGGCCGAAGCCAATTTCGGCATCGCGCTCGCAGAAGTTTACGAAGGCGACTACGAGCCTGCGCTCGAACATTTCGGGCAGGCTCTGAAACTCGTCGGCGATCATCCCGCGCCTTACCTGCTCGGCAAAATTTATACCAACATGGCGGGCGTCTGCTGGTTTCTCAAGCGTCCGCACGACGGCATCAAATACTTAGAGACCGCGATCAGTTATTACGAGCGCACCGAGCACAAGGCCAACGCCGCCGACGGCTACAACAATCTCGGCATACATTTGATACTCGTCGGCGAATGGAATCGCGCGCAGGAGGCTCTGGAGCGCGCACTTGCGCTCGCCTCCGAAACGGACAAGCGCGGCGAGCAGACGATGATTCTCGACTCGCTCGGCGAACTGTTGATGCTGCGCGGCGATCTGGAAGAGGCAGGAAAATATCTGGAACGCGCCGTCGAACTCTCGCAGTTGCACGGCAACAAGTGGTACGCGGGACAAGCCCTGCGCACGCTCGGTCGTTGCCATCTCGCATCGGGCGAGCCGGAACGCGCCCTCGAAGACGGGCGACGCGCGCTCGAATACGCCGAGAAGATCGGAGACCGCCAGGCCGTCTGCGATTCGCGCCTGCTGCTCGGCGAAACCCTGTTGCAGCTTGGCGGCCTGCACGGCTGCGAAGAACAGTTGAATCTGGTGTTGAAGGAGACGGCGGACGCGTCTTCTTCCGACCTCGCCGTGTCGGGCGAGGCGCAACGTCTGCACGGTCTGCTCTCGCTCGCGCAGGGCAACGACCTGCTCGCCGCGCAACACTTCGGGCGCAGCGTCTCCATCTACGAGATGCTCGGCGACCGCTACCGCAGCGCGCGCTCGCGCTACGATCTCGGTCGCGCCTACGCCGCCGCGCAGCCCGAACGCGCACACGAATGTCTCACGCGTGCCGCCGAAACTTTCCGCGAACTCGGCGCACAACTCGACATCACGCGTTCCGAAGAAGCGTTGACGGCACTACAGCAGAGCGGCAGCGTCGGCAAGGCTACCGCAGAACGACAGTTCGACAATCTCACGCACCTCATCTTGCTGCGTCTCACCGACGCCGTCGCCTCGCGCGAACTGCTCCTGCGCGAACTCGCCGCAGTGATCTATCAGGAGACGGACGCGCGGCAAATTTTGATCGCCGAGTCCGACGAGGAGACGCGTGATCGCGTCGTCGTGGCGCACGGCTGGGCGTCGGAGAACGAGGGCGGGGAACTGTTGGAGAAGTTGCGCCGCGCTGAGAGCGCGGAGGAGCGACAGAGGGTGGCGACCGAGCAACAGGCAGAGGTGATTGAACTAAGCCCGGCGCACGCACCGCCCGCCACACTGGTCGTTTCACCACAAGGAGCGACGAGGCTGCCGGGCGGCGTCTCGCTCGACCCGTTGCTGCGGATGGTGGAACTCGGACTGGACGTGTGCGCATTTCGGGAAAAGGCGCGCGAAGGTCTCGACGGCGCAGAGCAATCAACGCTCACCAGCCAGAGTTTCATGCCCGGCTTCATCCACTCGTCGCCTGCGATGACGCGGCTCGTCGAAGAAGTCCACAAAATACGTTCCTCTGATGTCACCGTCCTCGTCACCGGAGAATCCGGCACGGGTAAAGAGTTGGTCGCACGCGCCATCCACGCGCTCTCCTCTCGCCGCGCCAAAGTCTTCGTCCCCTTCAACTGCACCGCCGTCCCGAAAGAA
>DASQDV010000053.1:0-5729 GCA_035633995.1 Pyrinomonadaceae bacterium
TCGGCGCGGCTTCGAGTTGGAGCGCGCCGGATTCGAGTTTGGCGGCGTCGAGCAGGTCGTTGACCAGTTCGATCAGGTTCTGCGTGTTGCGCTCCATCATCTGCACCATGTTCTTCTGCTCGGGCGAGAGTTCGCCGAGGCGACCGGAGGTGAAGAAACTGATGACGCCGCTGATGACCGTCAGGGGCGAGCGCAGATCGTGCGTGGTCAGGGCTAAGAACTCTTCGCGCATCTCGGCCAGTTCGCGCAGGCGCGCGTTGGCCTCGTTGAGTTCTGTGTTCGACGCGGTGAGCTTCTGGTTGAGCCGTTCGAGTTCTTCGCGCTTCTCTTCGAGTTCGGAGAGTATCTGTACGAAGTCGCGGTTCTGGCGTTCGAGTTCTTCGACGGCGGATTCGTTGTCCTCCGCGTTGAAATCTTCGCGCAGCGAGGCGACGCGCTCTTTGATCCCGGCGGCCTCCGCAGGCGGCAACCACTTGACGACCGAGACGCGCGTGCCTTCGCCCGCGCTCGATTCGATCTCGAATTCGTCCATCAGGCGACGCGTGCCCGTCAGCCCGACGCCGAGACCGGAAGTCGAACTGTACTGGCCGCGCATGATGGCGCGCAGGCTCGCTTCCGGGATGCCGGGGCCGTTGTCGCGCGCGGTGATCTGCAAGCCCGATGCGCCGGAGCCGTCGGAGCGGCGGGCGACGGCGAGCGTGATCGCGCCGCTCCCCGCATACTCGTAGATGTTGCGCGTGAGTTCGGAGACGGCGGTGGTGATCTTGATCTGCGTGGTCGTGTCGAAACGCATCTCGCGCGCCAGGCGGCGCACGCGTTCGCGCACCTTGACGATGTCGGCCTCGCGCCGCACGTAGATGTCTCCGAGCCGGGTGGTTTCGATGCCTTCCATATCAGTTTCAGGTTTCAGGTTTCAGGTTTCAGACAGAACAAACTCGGTCTTGAAACTTGAAATTTGAAACTTATCGTGCGACGAGCACGGTCGCATCGTCGTTGTCGCGCCCGTAGTCGCGCATCAGAATTCCGGCGAGCAGTTGCGGGCTTTTCGGCAACAGGCCGGGATAATCGTTGATGTCCCAGGAGGCGCTGACGCCATCCGAGGCCAGCACGACGGATGCGCCTTCCGCCCACGCGTGCGACCAGACGCGCAACCTTTCCATGCGCGAGCCGAGCGTGCCGTTGTTCGAGATGGGACGCGCGGGTTCGGGCGCGTTGAAGACGCGCACTTCGATGTTGCCGATGCCCGCGTAAGAGAACGTGCCGCGCGCCGCGTCGAGGATGCAGGCGCCCATCACCGCGCCGCGCGTGGGGCGCAGGGCGGCGTGCGCGGCGCGAAAAACATCGTCGAGCGGTTCGCCCTGCCATTCGGCGAGCGTGTCAAGCGCGACGCGCGACGCCTCGTGCGCGCCGCGCCCGTGCCCCAGCCCGTCAACGACGGCTGCGAGCGTCTGCCCGGCGCGGCGGCGGATGAAATAAGCGTCGCCGTTCTCGTCTTCCTGCGGGTGCGGGCGCGACCAGACGCCGACGCGCCGCGCCGTCGCCGCGTGCGTCTTATCGGAGAGACGGGTCGCGGCCACCCACTTGCGCAGGAGGAGCGCCGTGCCGTGCGTCGTCCGGCGCGCGAGCGCGGCGAGCCGCGCCGTGCTCTCGACTGTAGAGTAGACTTCAAATTCGTCCATCAGACGCCTGACCGCGCCGAGTCCCGCGCCGAGCGAGCCGCCCGTCGAGACGCCGTCGCGCACGACGCGGTCGCAATCGTAAATGCCCGGCCCCTGATCCGTGTAGAAGATTTCCAGCCCCGGTTCTGCGCCGAGCGTGGTTGTGAAATGAATCTTCCCGCCGCCCGTCGCATAGCGCGCCGCGTTGGTCCCCACTTCCTGCACGACGATGTCAATTTCGGCCAACTCGCGCTCGGCGAAACCGATCTCACCGGCAAACGCGTGCACGGCGCGGCGCACCGCGCCCACCTGCGCCTCGTCCCTGACCTCCATTGATCGTATGACTCTCATAAGAAAAACGATGAACGATGAACGGAAGACAGTCCGTTGTCCGTCGTCAGTTGTCCGTTGCCTGTGGCGCTCACGCCGGTTGCTAAAGAGTTGGATTGAACAACTGACAACAGACTATTAACAACGGACTACTGACACCGGACATTTTTTAATTCATCATTCCGCGTTCATCGTTTAGCTAAATCCAGTGCACGACCGTCACGCGCGTGCCGCGCCCGGGGGTGGATTCGATCTTGAATTCGTGCGCGAGACGCTGCGAGCCGGGAAGCCCTCGTCCGAGGCCGCGCCCGGTGGAGAAGCCGTCGCGCATGGCGGCGGGGATGTCCGAGATGCCCGCACCCGTGTCCTCGAAGATGAGGCGCAAGCCCTCGCGCCCGTCCGCCCCGCGCGTCGGCTGCGCGATCACCTGTCCGCGTCCCGCGTATTTGACGATGTTGCGTGCGAGTTCGGAGGCGATGGTGGCGAGGCGCGTCTGGTCGAGCGGGCGGAAGCCGAGCGCGGAGGCCATCGCGCGCACCTCGCCGCGCGCGACGACGATGTCGTGCTCCGACTCAAGCGTGATGGCGCGGCTCTCCAAACGAATGCCATTCCCCCTGAAATTCCGCGTCCTCGTCGTCGTCGCGTTCGTCCGCGCCAAATTCATCGCGCAGTAGTTTAATGCCCTCGTCGACGTTCAAGACCGTGTCCACGCCGCGCAACTCCAGACCGAGTTCGACGAGCGTGATGGCGACCGCCGGTTGGATGCCGACGACGACCGTGCGCGCGTCCATGATGCGCGCCATCGCCGCGATGTCCGAGAGCATACGCCCGATGAAGGAGTCAACCCTCTCAAGGAGCGAAATGTCTATCAGGACGCCGCGCGCGCCCGTGCGTTCGAGTTCGGTGAGTATGCGTTCCTGCAAGCCGATGACGGTCTGGTCGTCCATGTCCACCTGCACGGGCACGACGAGGACGCGGCCAACTTTCAGGATCGGAATGCGCTGCGAGCCGTTCATAAGCATTACTCCGTAATGCGGTGACAAGTGACAGGCGACGAGTTAAAAACCGGAAGCGTGTTCCTGCTCTATCTCGTCACTCGTCACTTATCACTCGTCGCTGTTTGCTCAGTCTTTTGCGTCGCGGGGTTTGTGCCGTTCGTGCGCAGGTGCGCGGCGAGCGCGGCGGCGGAGACTACTTTGCGGCCGATCATTTCGAGCGCGAGCTTGATGCCGTCCGACATCTGCGCGCGGGTGGTGATCTCGGAGAGGTCTATGCCGAGTTGCACCATCGTCTGCGCAATCGCAGGCGACACGCCCGTGAGGATGCAGCGCGCGCCCATCAGGCGCGCCGCCGTGACGGTCTTGATCAAATGGTTGGCGACGAGCGTGTCCATCGTGCGGACGCCCGTGATGTCGAGGATGGCGACCGTCGAGCCGGTGTCAACGATGCGTTGCAGGAGCGCTTCGGTCATCATCTGCGCGCGGCGCGAATCGAGCGTGCCGATGATGGGCAGCGTCAGGATTTTGTCCCAGACCTTGATGACGGGCGTGGAGAGTTCCAGCATGTCGGCGCGCTGCTGGCGGATGATCTCTTCGCGCGAGCGGATGAAGTTTTCCACCATCACCAGACCCATCCGGTCGAGCAGGCGCGTGAAGTGATCCATCTCGCGCACGAGCATCACGGTGTCGCCCTCGAAGTCTTCGGCGAGAATCGGGAGCACGACGTTGCGCAAAGAGAGGATGTAGGTGGCGTTTTCAGAGGGCGTGTAGCCTTTGACGGCGCGCTGGCGTGAAATCTCGTTGAGAAAGGCGCGCAGTTCGTCGAACGAAGGATCGTCGAAGTCCGAGCCGTCGGATTCCTGTAGGGCGCGCGCGAGCATCTCGACGATCTGCTGCGACTGGTGGCGCAGTTCGTGTTTCGAGATCAATTCGTCGCGGAAGTCTTCCGATTCCAGACGCTCTTTGATCCAGACGTTGAGAATTTCGTCGCGGCGCGTGGAGAGAAATTCCACGACGCGGGCGGAGATTTGAGTCTTCGTTGTACCGGGCATCCGTTCCCCTTTTAATGTTCAGCGCACACGGCAGAAGGTAGCGCGCAATCGTTACAAAAGCTTCGCGTGAGAGTGAAAAATTGCCGCCGTGCAAAGGGAGAGAACGGCGCCGGGTATAGCTCGGGGCTGACAGGTTTATCTTAGCATCGCGGGGGCGGGTAAAAGCAAATGCGGAAAACGATGAAGCAGGAACACGGAACGATGAGAGGAAGACAGTCCGTTGTCAGTAGCCCGTCGTCAGTTGTTCAAGACAATCTTTAGCAACTTGTGTGATTGTCACATGCAACGGACAACTGACGACGGACTACTGGCTATCTTTCAGTTCATCGTTCCGCGTTCCTGCTTCATCATTTCTTACTAAATCAGTCTATCTTCTGCATCGTGACCGAGACGATGGGCGCGTCTCCGGCGGTACGGCTGTAGGAGACCCAGTAACCGGCCTTCGGGTAGCGCACCAGCTTGTAGAGCGAGCCGTCGGCTCTGGCTTCGAGGTCTGCGCCCATCACGGCTTTGGGCGTCGGCGCGCTGGCGCCCGCGTTCATGTAGATGAGCGCGAGGGCGGAGACTTTGCGCGCCGCGTCGTACATCACCTGCACGCTCTCCTTCTCCGAGACGAGGTAGAAATCCTGCGTGTCGCCTTTGTCGGTCGGCGAGCCGAGTTTCTGTCGCGCTTCCTGGGCGCTCATGCCGATGCGCACGCCTTTGTATTCCTGAAAAGCGGGCGCCGGGGCGTCGTCGGCGGGCGCAGTAGAAGAAGCGTTGGCGGCGGCAGCGCGCGGCGCGGCGTGGCTCGCGCGCGTCTGCTGCGCCGGTACGGCGACGACCGCAAGGCACAGGAGAAAGGCGGCGGCGAACGACGCGCGGAGCAGTTTGAGTGTAAAGCGGGGATTTACTGTCTGGTGTGACATGGGTTGGACTCCTTACTGGCAACTTGGCGACGGTCGGGCGACCGCCGTTTGAAATGCTTGGGAGACCGTGCGGGCGAAAGGCGAGGCGGGGTTAAAATTCCGTTGCGATTTCGGGCACGGCCAGAGTTCGGTATCTATCCTTCAGCGGCGGAAAGATATTACTGCGCGCGTGGCAAGTCAATAGCGGAGCGACCTGGCGCGCACCCTGCGTTGCACCGTGCGCGCCCGCTACGAGTCGGCGCGTTTCGAGTTCGGGCGCGTTAAATCTGTATGCCGCGCACCTTCTCGGCCTTCTTCGCCGAAGCCGGTTTGAGAACGACGGCCTCGTTCTCTTCGCGGTGCTGCCGCTCGCTCTCCGTGTGCCAGCGCGCCCACTCGTCGGGGGCGTCGAAGGTTTCGCCGCCGTGCTCCGTGATGCGCTCGCGCACGCGGCACATGACAGGCGTGTTGACGCCGACGCCGCTCAGGACGGCCTGCCCTTTCGTCAACGCCGGAAGCTCGTTTAAAAGGCCGCGCCCCGCGCCTTCGACCGACTTCGCCACCGTATCCTGATCAATCGGGTTGACGATGCGCATGATCACCTGCGTCATGCACTGCGAGAGCACGTCCTGATCGAGTTTGCCCGGTCGCTGTGTGATGAGGCCGATGCCGACGCCGAACTTGCGCCCCTCGGAGAGTATCTGCTTGAGGATGTTCGTTGAGACGACGGTTTGGCCTGCGGGCGCGAAGCGGTGCGCCTCTTCGAGCAAAGTGAAGACCGGATAGGGCAGATAGCTCTCGCTC
>DASQDV010000054.1:0-3815 GCA_035633995.1 Pyrinomonadaceae bacterium
TTGGTGACGAGGCGCACTTCCTGTATGAGGTCGGGGTTGTTGAGTCCGACGGTCGCGCCCGCGACGCCGAAGTCGTTGTTGTCCTGACCGTCGATCATGAAGTTGTTCGAGCGCGTGCGCCCGCCGTTGGCGGAGAAGCCGATGCCGCTGGCGAACTGCGACTGCCCGGTCACGGTCTGGCTGACGCCCGGAGCCGAAAGCGCGACGTTATAGACGCTGCGGTTGGTGGCGATGGGCAATTCCGAGAGCCGCTTCGAGTCGAAGCGCGTGCTGACTTCCGCGTTCGTCGTGTTCAGGAGCGCGGCATTCTCCGTCACGGTGACGATCTCGCTGAGGCCGCCGAGTTTCATCGTCACGTCAACCACCGCCGTCTGGTTCAGCAAGAGCGAGATGCCGCTCTGGACGTACTTCGAGAAATTGGGAGCTTCGACCGTGATCTCATACGCACCGACGGGCAGGTTGACAAAACTGTAACCGCCCTCGTCGTTGGTCTGAGTGGTGCGCGAAATATTGGTTCCGACATTGCGCGCCGTCACGGAAGCGTTCGGCAGCGCGGCCTGTTTCTCGTCCAGCACCGTGCCCGAAATCGAGCCGGTAGTCTGCGCCGACGCGGACAACGCCACGCCCAGCACCACGACGAGCAGCGCAAGAAGGTGTTTGACTACTCTCGGCATTTGTGTGCTCCTTTTAGTTGAGAGGGTAGAGAAGCGTCTGAAAAGTTAAGCCGTGATGGCTAGTCGCTAGAGCGTTGGGCGGCAGGGAAGCTCGTGCGCCTGCCCCCGTGATTTGCATAACCCGGGTCGTGCTTCTGACAGCTAAGTTTCGTCGAAGCCCCGGCGGCTACCGGCGAAGATTGAGGTGCGGATTCTTCTGTTACTCTTAGCTGTCGGGCAGTCAGCCCTTTGCAGGTACGACCGTTCGCTAAACTTGCTAGGCAAGCAGTATGCCCGTCGGCGAGAGGCACAAATTAAAGCCGATATTTAGTTGTTCGGCGCTCTCGGACGCCCGGATTATCCATATTTTTGAATTCCCCGGCTACGATTTTATGCAGAAGGCCGCCCGCGCGGGCGCGCATCGCGCCGGAGAAACACATGCCGAAAACCTCTATTGTGGGGAGAGAAAGCGCTTGACGACGCACACGCCGCCGACCCGGCCGCCCATCTACGACGCCCTCGCGCCGCACTACGACCGCGCGCTGCGCCCGCTCGAACGCCTGCTGCTCCGGCGTCTGCGCGCCGCGGCGCTCCGCTCTCTACGCGCCGGGGCGGGCGCGCGCCTCCTCGAAATCGGCGCGGGCACGGGCGTCAACTTCGCACACTACCCGACCGGCGCACACGTCGTCGCCGCCACCGACCCGAGCCGCGAGATGCTCCGCGTCGCGCGCCGCAAGCCGCAACCGGCGGGCGTCCGCCTCGTGCAAACAGGCGCGGAAACTTTGCCCTTCGCCGACGACGCGTTCGATGCGGCCTTCGCCACGCTCGTCTTCTGCTCTCTCGCTTCGCCGCCGCAAGCGTTCGCCGAACTTCGCCGCGTCGTGCGCGCGGGCGGTCGCATCGTGCTGCTCGAACACGTCCGCCCTCCGAACCCGCTCGGCTACGTCTTCGACGCCATCAGCTTCTTCACCGTCCCACTTTTCGAAGACCACTTCAACCGCCGCACCGCCGAGGACGCCGCGCGCGCCGGGCTGCGAATCCTGTGCGTCGAACGCCACGCGCTCGGCATCATCCAGATCATCGTCTGCGAGGTTTGAAAACTCCGAGTTGGAAATCAACCTCGCGCCCGCACGATCAATCCTTCACAGCCTTCCCTTGCGCCTCCGGCGTTAAAACAACTGTCTCGCACAGGCGCAAATATAAAGTTGGAAGCCGACCGCTGCGCTTTGTGCCTTCGCGGTCTTTGTGGTTAATTTATTCCGATGCCCGACGAAGAATCCGACGCGACGACCACACGATTGCCCGCCTCATCCCGCGCGCACATCGGCTGTCAGGGCTGGAACTACGACGACTGGGTGACAGCCCCCGCCGCCGCCGAGATGGTCTTCTACCCGCGCGGCACGCGCCCCGCCGCCATGCTCGGCATTTACACGCGCGCCTTCGAGACGGTCGAGGTTGACTCCACCTTCTACGCCGTCCCCTCCGCCGCGACTGTTGACGGCTGGCACAAACGCACGCCCCCACGCTTCACCTTTGCCCTCAAACTCCCCCAACAGATCACGCACGAATCCGGCCTGCGCTTCAAAGCGAGCGCCGACCTGCTCGCGGAGTTCTGCGACCACGCGCGACTCCTCCACGACAAACTCGCCGCCGTGCTCATCCAACTGCCCCCGCAGTTTGAACCCGCGCCCGAAAACCTGCGCGCCCTCGAAACCTTTCTCCCGCGCCTGCCACGCGACCTGCCCTTCACCGTAGAGTTCCGCCACCCCGCCTGGATCACGGACGAAGTGCTCAACCTCCTCGCCTCGCACCGCGTCCCCGTCACGCTCGTCGAAGGCCAGTGGATCGCCCGCCGCACCCTCTTTCGCACCGTCGAACAAATGGACGCCGACTTCGCCTACATACGCTTCATGGGCGCGCGCGACCTCACACGCTTCGCCCACATCCAACGCCCGCAGGACGCCAACCTCCAACTCTGGGCACAAGCCATCACACGCCTCACCGCACGCGTCCCACGCGTCCTCGCCTACTTCAGCAACTACTACGAAGGCCACGCCCCCGCCTCCGCCAACAAACTCAAACAACTTCTCAACCAACCCATCACCCCACCCGCCGCCTTTGAAAATCAACCCTCGCTATTCTGACCTTCAACGAGCAGCAGGCACCAGGTTTTGAAAGCGTAGTTATACTGCGCTCGCCGTCACAACACGCTCATTCAGGGTGTTATGCTGCGTCCCACTGTACAATCAGTAGTTATGCCGCTTTATTAAATAGCTCTTGGATTTAGGGACGGCAATCATCAAAACAGGTTCTTTGGGAGGATGTTTCGGAACCGGCGTAGTCTCCTTTTCCGCTTCACGAACGGTTATTTGTGAATTCTCATATTTTGACTTCCACATCTCTTTTTCATCTGCCAGGTTATCGATTCTCCTTTGTAGTGCGTTATGCTTTTCAGCATCCATAGCGCGCTCTTCGTTATCCTTTGCGATATGCGCTTTCATATCCAGTTCATATTTAGTGTTGGATAACCAAAGTCCAAAGACAAAAATCGTTACAGCGGCTGTCACCATTACTGAAATTACAGACCGAAGCTCAGATGGCTTTAAGGACTCAACCATTGTCCCAACCGTTTGGGATTCCTTACTACGCTTTTTATTAGAGGCATTGTACATACTCAAATTCCCATGAGGCTGAATTTTGAGAACCGGAGAGATAGTCCCTGAGATTGGCTCTTGCACATAATGTGCCATGTCACCGGGTAAAATGGTGAAGCGCTTTAGGAGAGCACAAAAATATTGTCTGCTTCATTGACAGAGATAAAAATTTGTTAGCTATCACACACAAGCCAGGGCGCCGAAGTATGAGTCCCGTTTGTTCAGCTACCTTGCCCCGATTACTTGAAGATAAGGGAATGTCCGCTGCATACCGAATTCGTCTATTCTCTCTCCTTTTGGTATATGTTACTCCCGGCATACGCGACAAACGCTAAACCGGGTTGATAAATTAGATAGTAGAGAGGCTACAAAATAAGAACTCGTGGAGCATCGGCTTTTAATCATGTGGCGGCATAAAAAGTCGTTCGAGTTGACAGCGAGTTAAGCATGTCTCTCATCGTCAGTTTGTCCGTCTCGGTGTTGTGTGCTCGGCATGTTAGTTCCGGCG
>DASQDV010000055.1:0-2405 GCA_035633995.1 Pyrinomonadaceae bacterium
GTTTCGCCTTCCGCCGGAAGATTGTTCCAGGCGAAGTCCGCCACGGGCGTGGGCTGCGAGATGTGCCACTGCGCGCCGTCGGAAAACTTGACCGCGCGGACGAGCACTTGCGCGTTCGGGTTATCGTCCGCAACCTTTTTCATGTGCGGAATGGCTTCGCGAATCGCGTTGTTCAAAGCCTGAATTTTGCCGTCCTGCTGCATCGAGCCGGATGCGTCGGCGATCCAGATGAAGTGTAATGGACGCGAAGCGAGTTCGCCGCCCGGTCGTCTGCTCATAATCGAAAGTCCTCCCCCTTATCGAGTCAGGTCGTTAATCACATGGTTGTCAGAAATTACAGAAAAGATACACCATCGGAAGGAGATGCAGAAAGCGGCAGGGCTGGAACCGGAAATAAAATGCGGCGCACGAGGAGAGCAAAAAGCGTTTCCGCCTGTCAGGTGCAGCCTTCGCACCAGTCACCTGATGCGCGGCTCGTTGATGCTCGGCTGCGCCTGTTCCTCTTTCAAAAGCATGATGACTGCCGGAACTACCAACACGGCGGCGACGATGAGGAAGATCAACAACACCACGACGATGACACAACCTCGCAGCGTCAGACCACGCCGCGAAGCGTCTCGTGCGGGAGGTGTGGGCGCAACATTCTGCTGAGATGTGCGTGTCACAGGCGCGGGCGGGCGCAACGTGGGCATCCGGCGCGGCGGGGCGGCGGGCAGCGTAACGATTGTTGGCGGCGGGCTGGCCTTCGGCGATGGCGACGGTTGCCGCGCGGGCGCGTTGGTCGCGCCGCCTTGCTGCTGAGATGTTGTGGGAGCGGCACGCGCCGGTTTTGCTGCCTGTGGTTCAGCATCCTGAGCGGGCCGCGCCGCGTCGCGCTCTGCGGACTCCGCCGCTTCCGCACGCGCGCGCTCGCGCAGTTCCGCTTCGGATATGATCCCGAGCGCGACAGCCCATGTTTCGACTCCCCAGCGCGCCGCTTCGGGCGTGTAGGCGAGGTTGTCGCGCAGCCGTGCGGCGAGTCGTGCCAGCAACACGTCGCGCGGCACTGTGCGACCCGCCGCAAGCAAATCCGCAGCGACGCGCTCCTCCAGCGCGCCGACGATAATATTGATCTCGCGGCGGTGCGCACCGGCCAGATCACGCAGCAGAGCTTCGACGCGTTTCGGCGTCTCGCAAATGGCGCGACCATGTTCGCGGATGATGCGCGAGAGCGTTTGACGTGGCTGATCGTTCATGGACGCAAGGCTCTCGGTCGTGAATAGTGAAACAAGGTGTGCCGCCTTTCAACACATCTTAACAGGAGGACGCGGAAATATTGATCGAGATTAGAAAAACAGTTGTGCCTGACCGTTATCGAGCTAAACCTTAAGCCCCACCGACCGCATCAACTCCAGCGCGTTGCTTCTTTTTACGGTGCCGGGGCGCAGGAGGTAGTCGAAGGTCATCTTCCCTCCTTCGAGATGATCCTCGAAGTGTACGTTAGCCGCGTGCGGCGCGAGACTTTCGGCGATGCGCGCCAGCGCCAGATCGTGAGTTGTGATCAACCCAATTGCGCCGCGTTCGGAGAGGCCGCGCACCACGCCTTCGGCTCCGATCCGGCGGTCGTGTGAGTTCGTCCCGTGGAGAATTTCGTCGAGGAGAAAGAGCACGGGCAGCGTGCCTTCGGTCAGTTCAACGATCTGACGCAGGCGTATAATCTCGGCGTAGAAGCGCGAAGCCCCGGCCTGTAGCGAATCCTGTAGGCGAATCGAGGCTCCCACCTGAAGCGGCGAGAGACTGAGCGAGCGCGCACGCACCGGCGCACCGGCGAGAGCCAGGACTGTGTTGATGCCCACCGTCCGCAGCAGAGTGCTCTTGCCGGACATATTCGAGCCGCTGACAATCAACACGCGTTCTTGCTCAACAGACAAGCGCAGGTCTGTGCGCACGCTGCGTGCTGCCGGGATCAACGGATGACCAAGCCCTTCGCCTTCGAAGCACGCCCGACCATCTACCAGCGTGGGGAAAGTGTCGTCCGGATGCTCGTAGGAATAACCGGCCAGAGAGCCGAGAGCTTCAAACTCGCCAACGGCGGCCAGCCAGCGAGCTACGGCGGGGCCTGATCTTTGACGCCACCCTTCGATGGCAAAGGCGAAGTGGAGCGGCCAGAGCAGGACGGCTGCCAGAGGCGCAAAGATCATATTGCGCCGCGCGTCGAGCAGATCAATAAGACGGTTGAGCCGCGCGATCTGTTGTGATGGAGCCAAGCCTTCGACATCAAGCGCAGCACGCAATTCCACCAGCAGCGGACTCTCGAAGCGCTCGCGTTCGATCCGGCGCAGCACACCCGACAGCAGCGACAGGTCGCGCCCCGGGTTGTCAACGGCGTTGACGACGCGTTCGACCGCGTCCTTCATGCGGAAGGA
>DASQDV010000056.1:0-2073 GCA_035633995.1 Pyrinomonadaceae bacterium
TACCCGGACGGCATCTGGTACGCGCAGGTGCGCGCGTCGGACGTTTCCGAGCTCGTCGAGGACCATCTCGTCGGCGGGCGCACGGTCGAACGGCTCGCGCTGCTCAAACTGCCCGCCGGGCAGAGGGACGCGGCCTGAGCGACTTTCACAGATACGGGGTTTCGTAAAACTAAATCGCGCGGCGACTCGTAAACTACACACGACCCGCCGGTCAGGTTCGACCCGAATCGCGCGCCGTGCGCTTCGCGGGTGCAACAGTCTGCGCACACAAGCGCATCCAACGGGGGCGGGCGCGAGTTTGCCCTCAAGCCGGTCGGCCTACACATCATTCAGGAGCCAACAAACCAATGCTTCGTCATTCCCAAAGAGTTCTGCAAATCTCGCTCGTCGCGTTAATCGCGCTCGCGTCCGTCCCGCAGTTGCGGGCGCAGACCAAAGTGCCGCGCCTCGATTACCGCGAGCGCACGCTCCCGAACGGCCTGCGCGTGTTGAGCGCGGTGGACAAGTCAAGCCCGACGGTGGCGATTCAGGTCTGGTACAAGGTCGGCTCGAAGGACGACCCGGAAGGCCGCAGCGGCTTTGCGCACCTCTTCGAGCACATCATGTTCAAGAGCACGAAGAACATGAAATCCGAAATGATGGATCGCCTGACGGAAGACGTGGGCGGCATGAATAACGCGAGCACCGCCGACGACGTGACGATCTATTTCGAGGTCGTGCCGTCCAATTATTTGGAGACGCTGCTCTGGGCGGAAGCCGACCGCCTCGCCTCGCTCAACGTGGACGACGCCAACTTCAAATCCGAGCGCGACGTGGTGAAAGAAGAGTACCGCGAGCGCGTGGACGCCAACCCCTTCGGCAGGCTTTTCTACATCCTGTTGCAGGAGAAATCCTTCGCCAAGCACCCCTATCGCCGCCCCGGCATCGGCAGCATCGCAGACCTCGACGCCGCCGCTATCGCCGACGTGCGCGCCTTCCACGCGACTTTTTACCGACCGGATAACGCCACGCTCGTCGTCGTCGGCGACTTCGATCAGAAACAGTTCGACGCGTGGGTTGACAAATATTTCGCGGGCATTCCGAAGCCGGATAAGCCCCTGCCGCGCGTCTCCGTGAAAGAACCGGAGCGCACGGGCGAGCAGCGCGTTGTGGAGTTCAGCCCGAGCGTGCCGCTGCCTGCGGTCGCCTTCTCGTTCCTCGCGCCGCCCAAAGCCAGTGAGGATTCGGACGCGCTGCGTATCGCCGAGTCAATCCTTTCTTCGGGCGAGTCGTCGCGGCTCTACCGCGCGCTCGTCTACGAGCAGCAGGTGGCGGCGCAGGCCAGCGCGGGCACGGACTTGCGCGAAGACATCAGCCTCTTCCAGTTCTTTGCCATCGTCGCGGGCGGCAAGAAACCCGACGACGCCGAACGCGCCATGCTGGCCGAGATCAAAAAGATGCAGGACGCGCCCGTCTCTGCGGCGGAACTCGAAAAGGCCAAGAACCAGATCATCACCGCCCAACTGCGCGAGCGCGAAACCAACAACGGCAAGGCGCTCGCGCTCGGCGACGCGGCAGTGCTGCTCGGCGACCCGAACCGCGCCAACACCGACATCGAACGCCTCTCCAAAGTCACGGCGGCGGACGTGCAGCGCGTGATGAAGAAATATATGACCGATGCAAATCGTCTCGTCATCTATTACCTGCCCGAATCCCTGCGCCCCGCGAAGCCTGCGGCGGAGAAGACCGGACAAACGACAGGCGGGCGCGACGCGCGCGACAGCAAGGGAGGGAAATAACGTGACGAACTTCAAAGAACTTTCGCGTCGCACCTTTCAATTCTTCACGCTCGCGGCATTGTGTGCGTTCTCGTCTCTGACCGCACCGGCGCAAGAGGCGACCGCGCAGGCCACGCCGCCTCCGCCCGCGCCGCCGCGCAGCGTCACCGTGCCAAAGCCCGTCGAGCGAACCTTGCCGAACGGCCTGCGCGTCGTGGTCATCGAACGCAGCAACATGCCGCTCGTCTCGGCCTCTTTCGTCGTCAAGAACGGCGGCGAAGTTGATCCGGCGAAACTGTCCGGCCTCGCAGACATG
>DASQDV010000057.1:0-1940 GCA_035633995.1 Pyrinomonadaceae bacterium
TCAAAGGTTATCCGTTCTACGTCGCGGCGCAGGCCGGGCATCGCGCCCCGCAGCCGCCGCTCGACATGGATCACGACGGCGGACTCCCGCGTCACCGCGTTCTCGAAGCCACGCACGTGAGCGGCCCTGCCGCCATTCCTGCCGCCGCCTTGAACGATCCGGTCGCGGCGCGCGTCCTCTCGCTCAACAAAGACCCGAACCTCCTGGCCTTCGCGCACAAGCTGACTTCGGCCAAACTCGAAATTCTCCCGCAGACCGGCACAGTGGAAGAGAAGAAAGCGATGGACTTCCACCAGGGCTTGTTCCCGGGCGGCACTCCCGCCGTCACCCCGACCGGCTGGCAGGGCGCGGGCTACCCGTCCTACACGGCGCTCGGCGCGGCGGGTCAATTCTTCGTCAACGGTCGCGCGCCGAAGCCGGGCGCACCGTTCGCCGATCCGTGCCCCGACAGTTTCACCGACGGTGCAGGCTCGACCCGCGCAGTCCCGAACCGCAACTATCGCGCGGCCTACATACAGTTCGACATGACCATCAATCGCGCCGGTTGGCACGACCGGCAGGCGCGCATCATGGTGCTCGAACAGGATGTGGCGAACACTCTGAACGGCTCGCGTCCGGCCGAGCCGCTCTTCTTCCGCGCCAACTCCGGCGATTGCATCACCTTCAAGGCGACCAATCTCATACCGGGCGCGCTCAACCTCGACGACTTCCAGATTTACACGCCGACCGACATCATCGGTCAGCACATCCACCTCGTTAAATTCGACGTGACTTCGTCCGACGGCGCGGGCAACGGCTGGAACTACGAGGACGGCGCTTTCGCTCCCGACATCGTGCGCGAACGCATCGAGGCCAACAACAAATACCAGCAGTCAATCGGCGGCACGCAGATTCTGACGCCCAAGACGCACCCGGCCTTCGGCTCTGGTCCGAACGGCGCATGGGTCGGCGCGCAGACCACCACGCAGCGCTGGTGGGCTGACCCGCTCGTCAACCGCCAGGGCGAGGATCGCACGATCCGCACCGTCTTCACGCACGATCACTTCGGCCCCAGCTCGCACCAGCAACACGGCCTCTACGGCGCGCTGGTTATCGAGCCGACCGATTCCATGTGGATGGCTTTCGACGGCACGATGCTCGGCACACGCACCGACGGCGGCCCGACCTCCTACAAGGCCAACATCATCTACGACACGCCCTACACGTGGGATCAATCGCCCAGCTACCGCGAATTCAATCTCGCGCTGGCCGACTTTGCCATCGTGTACCGGCCTGACCTGACGCCCGTGAACCCGCCGGGACGCAAGGAAGTCGGACTGCCGGCCATCGTCGCGCCGCCCGACATCCCGCAGCCCGAGTCCATCTCGGCTGACGATCCGGGCACGAGTCTCATCAACTATCGCAACGAGCCGATCCCGTTGCGCCTCCTCGCCAACGGCACGACGCCGCACCCTGCGACTGATCCTCGCAGCAACATGGCGAACATCTTCCGCTCGAAGGCCGAGAACGGCACGCTTATTCACGGCGACCCGTACACGCCGCTGCTTGAAGCCTACGAAGGCGACAAGATTCAGGTGCGTATCATTCAGGGCGCACAGGAAGAACAGCACGTCTTCAACGTACACGGCACGAAGTGGCTGCACGAACCGAGCGTGCCCAACTCCGGTTACTACAACGGTCAGGCTATCGGCATCTCCGAACACTTCGAGTTCGAGTTGCCGCCCATCCCGGCTGTCGGTAACGTCAAGGGCGGAAACCCGAACATGGCCGACTTCATGTACAGCAGCGCCGGAACGGATAACCTCTGGGACGGCATGTGGGGCATCCTGCGTGAGTACAAGGGCGAGCGCCCCGGCCTCATGCCCTTGCCCGGCAATCAGGGCGCGGAGGTTGCCAGCAGCGACCCCGGCCTGCGCACGGACTTCTGCCCTGCGGGTTCG
>DASQDV010000058.1:0-4591 GCA_035633995.1 Pyrinomonadaceae bacterium
AACTTTCGTCGCCGAACTCGAACGCGTCGGCGCACGACAGGTGCTCGTCTGCGGCATCGAGGCGCACGTCTGCGTCAACCAGACGACGCACGACCTGCTGGCGCGAGGGCTGAAAGTGCATCTGCTCGCCGAGTGCATCACCGCGCGCGCCGCGCACAACCGCGAGGCCGGACTCGCCAAGATGCAGCAATCCGGCGCGCTCCCCTCTTCCATCGAAATGGCTCTCTTCGAACTCATGCGCGACGCCGCCCACGAACAATTCAAGGCGGTGCAGAAATTGATTAAGTGAAAACGTCCGTTGTCCGTCGTCCGTTGTCCGTTGCATGTGGCTCTCAAGCAAGTTGCTAAGGATTGTCTTGAACAACTGACAACGGGCTACTGACAAAGAACAACTGACTACGGACGACTGACTACGGACGACTGACAGCTTTTATGGACTTTCTCTCAGGACTCAACGAGCAACAACGCATCGCCGTGACGACGACCGAAGGGCCGCTGCTGATTCTGGCGGGCGCGGGTTCGGGCAAGACGCGCGTGATCGTGCATCGCATCGCCTACATCATCGCGGAGAGCGGCGTTGCGCCTTATCACATCCTCGCCGTCACCTTCACGAACAAGGCGGCGGGCGAGATGCGCGAGCGCGTCGAGCGTCTGTTAAGCGACCAGCGTTTGCCGAGCGCGCCGCTCATCTCGACCTTTCACTCCTTGTGCGTGCGCATCCTGCGCCGCGACATCGAGCGTCTCGAAGAAGGCCACACGCGCTCCTTCACCATCTACGATCAGGACGACTCGACGCGCATCGTCAAAGCCGCCGTCAAAGATTTGGGGCTGGACTCCGAGCGCATGGGTGCGCGGCAGGTGCAATCCGCCATCAGCCACGCCAAGAACAGCGGCACGGACGCCGACGCGTACGCCGCGCGCGTCGAATACGGCGACGAAAAACGCGCTGCCATCGCGCGCGTCTATCGCCTCTACGAAGAACGCCTCGTCAATAACAACGCGCTCGACTTCGACGACCTGCTGATCAAGGCCGTCCGCCTCCTGCGCAAAAACCGTGAGGTGCGCGATTACTACAACGAGAAGTTTCGCTACATCCTCGTTGACGAATATCAGGACACCAACAGTCTCCAGTTCGCGCTCATACGCTTTCTCACCGAGCGGCAACAGAACATCTGCGTGGTCGGCGACGAGTCGCAATCCATTTATCGCTGGCGCGGCGCGGACATCTCCAACATCCTCAACTTCGAGGAACACTACCCGGACGCGAAAGTCATCAAGCTGGAACAGAACTACCGCTCGACGCAGAACATCCTCGACACCGCCGACCACGTCATCAAACGCAACACCGAGCGCAAAGATAAACGGCTGTGGACGGCGAACCCGGCGGGCGACCGCATACGCTACTATCAGGCTTTAGACGCGGAAGGCGAGGCGCGTTTCGTCGCCTCGAAAGTCGAAGAACACAGGCGCGTTGATTCGTCTCTACGCGCGGCGGTTCTCTACCGCACGAACGCACAGTCGCGCGTCTTTGAAGAAGCGATGCGGCGCGCCGGTATCGCTTACAACATCGTCGGCGGCTTCTCCTTCTACGAGCGCGCAGAGGTGCGCGACATCATCTCTTATCTCAAACTCGCGATGAACCCGCACGATTCCATCGCGCTCATGCGCGTCATCAACACGCCGCCGCGCGGGCTTGGCAAACAGACGCTCGACGAACTCTCGCGCCGCGCCAAAGACTACGGCGTCTCGCTCTGGGAAACGCTCGCGATTGTGACCGACCCGACGCAGACGACTTCGGGTTTTGCCGCGCGCGCCGCTTCGTCGCTCAAAAATTTCCAGCGCATCATCACGAACCTCGTCTCGGTCGCGCAGCGCGAACCCGCTTCGGAAGTGGTCAAGGCGGCGATTCTCGATTCGGGCTATGCCGATGCGTTGAAGGCTGAGAACACGGAAGAGGCCGAGGGGCGCTTGGAGAACTTGCAGGAACTCGTCAACGCCGCCGTTGACTACGACAAGGAGGAGGGCGGCGGCCTGCGCGATTTCATAGACGCCGCCGCGCTCGTCTCCGACACGGATCAATACAAGCGCGATGCGCCCGTCACGTTGATGACGGTGCATTCGGCGAAGGGTCTGGAGTTTCCGCTCGTCTTCATGGTCGGCCTGGAAGACGGCCTGTTTCCGCATTCGCGTTCGGCGACGGATCAGGCCGAGATGGAAGAAGAGAGGCGGCTCTGCTACGTCGCCATCACGCGCGCCGAGCGTTTTCTCTACGTGACGCACGCGATGAAGCGGCGCGTCTATGGCGAGGAACTGGCGTCCGAGCCGTCGCAGTTTTTGAACGAGATGCCGTTCGACCTGATGGAAGATTTGTCGCGCGGCCCTTCGTGGCTCTCGTTCGCGCGCAGTTCCGACCGGCTTGAGAACGCACACGCCGCACGCGCGCTGCGAGGCCAGACGGGCAGCGAGCCGCGCCCGGAAAAGCAACCCTACGCGGGCAAGACCTACAACAGCGCCGACTCCATCGCCGAATTTTTCCGACAGCGCGGACAGCAGGTGAACCCGCGCCCGACCGCGACGCCGCAGCCCACGATCAAACGTCGCGGCGACGCGGGCGGCGCGTCGTCTGCGGCCTCTTCGTCCGCCGCGTCGAATGCTGCCTCCGGCGGCGGCGGCTTCGTGCCCGGCACGCACGTCAAACATGCGAAGTACGGGCGCGGCCTCGTCCTGCGCCGCGAAGGCACGGGCGACGCCGCCAAACTAACCATCAGCTTCCCCGGCTTCGGCCACAAGAAGCTCATCGAAAAATACGCAGGGCTTGAGAAAGCGTAAGCGTCTATGAAGAAGGGGGAAGGGTAAGACTAAAGAGAAAGAAGGAATCCGTCGTTAAAGAAGAAATCCGTCGTTAAAGAAGGAATCTGTCCTCGACGCTTTGGCTTTACCCCTTTACCCATTCCCCTTCTCCCTTTACCCCTTACTCATTCCCCTTTACCCGAATCTTTGAGACCTGTCATAATCCTACCTGTTCCGGCGTTTCCCCGACGCCCGGAAATCTGAGAGCTATTCTTTAGAGAAGGAATCCGCGACATGAAGTTCCCCCTACCTGTGCGTTCCGGCGGCGCGTCCCTGCTCGTCGTCTCGCTCCTGCTGTCGCCCGTCATACGCGCGCAGCGTCCCGCCCCGGCTAAACCTGCACCCGTCACCGCTGCGACTGCGGCACAACCAGCCACGACCGAGCGTGCGCAGGCGGCAACTCTCGACACGCTGCTCTCAGCCGATGCTTACGGCGTCTATGCGGAGATGCGCGCGGTCGGGCGGCACGCGAACTCGCAGGAGATCGCGCAGTTGCTTCTGCCGCTCGGCTTCGCGGGCGCGCCCGACGAGTTGACGGAGTTGTACGACTTCGTCAAGGAGCACTCCGAGTCGTTGATGACTTCGCGCCTGGTGTTCGCCGCGCTGCCCGTGCGCGCGGGGCTGCCCGAAGCGATGCTCGCCGTCGAGATGCCTTCGGTCGAAGAGGCGCAGAAGTTCGTGCCGGAGTTGAGGCAATTCATCGCCGCCAGCGTTGCGCCCGCCGTGAGACCCGCCGACCCGGAGCTGACGACTGTTGGAAGCGCGACGCCGAACATCTCTCGCAGGCGCGGAGGCCGCCGGCGTGGCGGGCGGACGCAGATCAATTTGGAGAATACGCGGGGCGATGCCGCCAAGCCGCCCGCTGTGCCCGCCGTGCAGGTCAAACGTTCGGGCAGCATCATCGCCATCAGCAACGAGTCGTTCACGTTCAAGAGCCTGCGCGGGACGAACGATCAGTCGTTGCTCTTTGACGAGCCGGGATTTCAGGCCGCGCGCACGCGTTTCAGCACCGATACCATCTTCGTCTACTTCAACACGATTCGCATGTCGAACAGCGCGCGGCAAAAGAGCGAAGCGCTGGAGAAGGAGTACCGGCGGCAGGAGGAACTGGCGCGGGCGCAGGAGCGGAAACGGGGCGATCCGGCGAATGCCGCCAACGTGAGCGTCGAGCCGAGCGTCGGCGATAGCGACGTTGTCTTGAGCAGCACGGGCAACATGAACGCTAACGTCTCCGCCACGATGAGCGGAAACATGAATGCGGCGATAACGCCGGAAGGCGAAATAGCCCCTCCGCCCCCGACGCCGGAAGCGACGCCCGCGCCGAAGACCGAGAAGGAGTTGGAAGAAGAACGCAGGCGCGAACAGTCGCTCCAATTCTCGCAGGCGATGGGGTCGCTGATCTTCGGCGGGGGGCCTGCGAGCAATACGTCCTGGCCGGAGTCAATCGGCGTGGGCGCGTCGCTCGAAGACGACTCGCTCGTGCTGCGCGGCCTCTTCGTCAACCTCGCAGACGATCAACCACTGCGCCCGATTCCCTTCCTCCCCGTCCTCCTGTCAGGCCCTTCCATCGCGACGGAAGCGCCCTCGATCCTTCCCGCCGAAACGGACGTCTTCGTGAGCGCCTCGCTCGACCTGCCGCAGATGTACGACTACCTCGCTTCGATGATGAAAATACTCGACCTTGCCGCTTCGGCGTCGGGCGAAGCGGGCAAAGCGGGCGGCGGACTCGCCGATCAACTCG
>DASQDV010000059.1:0-2874 GCA_035633995.1 Pyrinomonadaceae bacterium
AGGCGCGAACGCGCTTCGGCGATCTGCCCGAACACTTCCTGCTCCTGCACGCCCGCCGACTGCGCCGCCGCGACGAGGTTCGGGATCAAATCCGCGCGACGCTGCAACTGGTTCTCCACGCCCGCCCACTTGGCCCTGACGTTCTGCTGTTTCGATTGCAGTGTATTGTAGCCACACCCGCTGGCCGTCATTGATACAAAGACCACGAAGGCCAACATCAAAAATCTTCTCTTATTCATTACTTTCTCCTCATTCAATTCAGAATAAACAGCCCGAAGATCGCAAGCAGGCAACTTTTGATCCGTTTATTTCCCCGTGACTAATCTCAGTTCGTCAACCGCCTCGGTGACTATTTCGATCTGCGCCAGATATGCTGTGAACAACTCGTGCGCCTCCGCGTCGCTCGCGGGGCGCGCGCCCGTGCGCCGCATCTCGAAGATGCGTTCGAATGGCGCGCCGTCCAGTTTGAATTCTTTGACCGCCGCGCGCACACAGTCCTGCTTCAACACGGGCGGCTCCATCATGCCGTGCAACATCAACGCGGGCGCGAACAGCACGGCGAAACTCGTCAAACTCTCGCCCATCAAATCGGTCAACTTCTCGATTGAGGCCGACGCAGGGATGTACAGCCTGCGCAGTTGGATCAACTTGCTGCGCAGTTCGTACTCGGTCTGGTGGCGCAGGTTGTGATCGTGAATTACCAGATCGGCGAACGGATCGCTGCCGTAGAGCACGACGCGCGCGCGCTGCATCTGGTGAAACTCAATCGGGAAAACGTCTGCCGCGTCGCGCAACTCTTCCGTCGTGAAATAGACGGGCAGCGGATGCCCGAGCCGCCGCCACTCGCGCAGAGGCGCCTGCGCCTGTCGCAATTCTTCGGGCGTGATGCGCGCGAGCGCGATCAGCAGGTTGTAGTCGGAACTCTCGTCTATATGATCGCCGGCCGCCGCCGACCCGTACAACACGACCGAAGCGAGATTCTCGCCGTGCGTTGCGCGCAGGTCGCCGATCAGATGATTGAAAGCCTCTTGCGCTACCTTGTTAGCCATCAGTACTCCTCGTAACTGGAAGCTGTCCGTAGTCAGTTGTCCGTTGTCCGTTGCATGTGTCTTATACGTTATTCATTAAAGTTTCGATTGCATGATTAACAACCAATGAGCGACAAACAACGGACAACTGACTATGGACTAAACTACCAATCGCCGCCCGAACCGCCGCCGCCGAAACTTCCGCCGCCGCCGAAGCCGCCGAAGCCGCCGCCACCGCCTCCGCCGCCTCCGCCGCCGAAGCTCCCTCCGCCCCACCCGCTCGAACCGCGACCGCCGCCGCTACTGAGCAGCGAGTTGAGCAGCAACATGCTCAGGCAGCCGCCACCGCCGCCGCGCCCGCGACCCGACATGAGAAAGATGAGCACGAACAGAATGATCAGGCCGACGCCGCACACGGAGAAACTGCCGCGCTTCTGGCGCGTCTCACGCCTGCCGGAAGAGGTCTGACGATAAGCGCGGCTTTGATCAATGCCTTCCAAGCTGAAGCCGCGCTTCTCCGCAAGCGTCGCAACGTAGGTTTCGACCGTGTCGTTGATGCCGCGCGAGTAGTCGCCCTGTTTGAACGGTGGCACGAGTCGCGCGCGTTGAATCTGACCCGAAAGGCTGTCGGTCAGATCGCCCTCCAGATGGCGACTGATCTGCGTGAAATATTTCCGGTCGTTGATCGCCACGAGCAACAACAGCCCCTTGCTCTCGTCCTCTTTTGCGCCGATGCCCCAGCCGCGCGCGACGGCCAGCGAGTAGTCGAAAATATCCTGCTCGCCCGTCGTCGGCACGGTCACGACCGCAAACTCGATGTCGCCGACGGACTTCAAGTTGGTCAGGATAGTTTCCAGCCGATCCTCTGTCGCCTGTTCGATAACGTTGGCGTAATCGTTGACGAAGCCGGTCGGCGCAGGCAAGGGCGAAGTGGCCGTCTGTGCGCGCGCTGCGCCCGCAGTGCCGCCTGAGAGGCAGAGAAGGAGCGCAAAAACTACGAGAGCGGGAAATGTTCGTCGGGTTCGCATGGATTGAACTGATAATACAAGGCGCGGGGCAAAAGGTAAAAGCCGGAAACGAGTCCGGTCGGGCGGCGGAGCAAACTACGCCCGCGCGCCCCGGTGTGTGTCCTCAAAGCCTGTTTGACTTTCGCCTTCGCCCGTCGTCTCCAGGTCAGCCTTCGAGCAGGCGGTGCAGAAGGTAAAAGAGCGCGACGCCCGCGAAGACCACGATTGAGACGAGCGGGTTCTTGCGCTCCATGTGGTTCACTTCCGGGATAAGGTCGCTCGCCGCGACGTAGAGCGTCACGCCCGCCGAAAAGGGGAGCGCATAGACCACCGCCGCCTCGCTCACGCGCGTCTGCAAAATCGCCACAGAGAGCACGCCGCCGAGCGTCGCCGCCCCGATGATGAGCGTCGCCACGACCGCGCGGCGCGACGAACGCCCCGACGCCAGCATGATCGACGCGGCGGTAAACCCTTCGGGAACTTTGTGCAGGAGGACTGCGACGAAGACCAGCAGCCCCGCCTTGAAGTTCACCAGAAAAGCCGCCGCAACCGAGACGCCGTCGAAAAACGTGTGGATGGAGAGTCCGGCAATGGCCGTGTAGGCGGCTTTCGGCTGGAGCATGGCTTCGGTATGCGTCTCCTCGCCGAAGTGAAAATGGGGCGCGATGGTGTGTTCGAAAAGATGTATGAGGAGATAGCCGGTCAGCAGGAGCGTCATCGCGCCGAGGACGGCTTCGCTGATCTCCGGCTGCCCCGCGCCCCACAGCCGCACGACCTCCGGCAAAATCTCTAAAAATATGGCCGCCAGCATAAAGCCCGCGCCGAGCGCTATGAGGTAA
>DASQDV010000060.1:0-12186 GCA_035633995.1 Pyrinomonadaceae bacterium
GGCACGAGGCGCAGAGTGATGTTCGCGCGTGCGCCGACGCGGCGCGCGGCGGCCTCGACGAGTTCGATTTCGTAAATCGAATCGACGTTGATCGAATAGATTCCGGCGCCGACGGCGTCGTCCAGTTCGTCGTCCGTCTTGCTCGTACCGTTGAAGATGATCTGGTCGGGGCGAAATCCGGCGCGCAGGGCTTTGAAGAGTTCGCCGCCGCTGTTGACTTCGATGTCGATTCCGGCATCGCGCACCGCCGCGAGCACGGCCATGTTCGAATTGGCTTTCGAGGCGTAGCAGAATTTGACGGGGCGATCAATAGCGTCGGCGGCGCGCTTCAGGCGGGCGACGTTGGCGCGGATGCGCGGCTCGGAGAAGACGTAGAGCGGCGAGCCGTATTCGCGCACGAGTTGGAGGGCGTCCGCGCCATTGATGTGCAGGTGACCGCCCCGGCGCGCCTCCAGATAATCGGGAATCGTCCACGCGGGCGCGGGGGGCGCGGGCGTTTGTGCTGGCATGGTATAAAGACTCCTTGAATTATCACGCGGAGAGAAGACGCGTGCGAAGATAGACCGACGCCGCAACAGGGTCAAGAGGAGAAGGGAAAAGGTGAAAGCGTAAAGGGTGAAGGGGAAGCGTTAAGGGTTAGAAAACAAGTTGCTGCTATATCTCGAACGCTCCCTGTCGTCGCCCGCTTCGGCTTTCGCCTTTTACCCTTCCCCCTTTCGCCTTTCGTATGGAGCATGGAGATGGCTGACGCGATTGACTGGCAACTCGTCCGGCGCGATTTTCCGGTAACGGAGCAACTGGCTTATTTGAACAGCGCGGGCGCGGGGCCTGTGTCGCGCGCGGCGTTGGAAGCGGCGACGCTCTTTTACCGCGAGACTTTGGAGACGGGCGACAGGCGTTGGTTCGATTGGCTGGAGCGGCGCGAGCGAGCGCGCGCCTCGATTGCCCGACTCATCAACGCCGAGCCGGATGAGATTGCGTTTACGATCAACACTTCGTCGGGGATGAATTTGATCGTGGACGCGCTCGAAGGGCGCGGCGAAGTTATCTCCTGCGAGTTGGAGTTTCCCGTCTCGACCGTCCCCTGGATGCACAGGGGCATGCGCGTCCGCCTGTTGAAGACGCCGGGCGGCGTGCTCACGGCGGAAGACGTGTCGGCGGCGATGACGGAGCAGACGGGCATCATCTGTCTGAGCCACGTGCAATACTCGAACGGCTTCCGCGCGCCGCTCGCGGAGATCGGCGAACGCAAGGGCGGGCACGCCTTCGTCGTCAACGCAGCACAGTCGGCGGGCGTCTTCCGGATCGACGTGAAGCGGATGCGGATCGACGCGCTCTGCTCGACGGGGCACAAGTGGATGCTCGGCGGCTTCGGGTCGGGGTTCGTCTATCTGAGCCGCGCGCTGCTCGCGGAGTCGCGCCCGCGCGCCATCGGCTGGTTGAGTGCGGAGAATCCCTTCGAGATGCGCAACGACGAGTATCGCGTGCGCCCGGACGCGGCGGCGCGCGCGGAGATGGGCTGCCCGCACTTCGCCGGAATCTTCTCGCTCGGCGCGGCGGCCAATTATCTGTTGCAGACGGGCACGCTTGAGATCGAGGAACGCGCGCTCGCTTTGAATCGCCATTTGACAAAACAACTCGCGGCGGCCAACTGGCGCGTGCTGTCGCCGCTCGGCGACGAGGCGACGCGTTCGGCGGAGACGCTCGTGGCGGCAAACGATCCGGCGCGCGTCGCGCGTCATCTCTCGCAGCGCGGCGTCGCCGTCACGCAAAAGCCCGAAGGCATCCGCGTCGCCACCCATTTCTTCAACAACGAGGACGACATCGCACGGCTCGTCGCCGCGCTCGATGAAGTTCGTTAGACCGGGAACAGGAAAAGGAGCGCACACGATGACCACAGAGCGACCGCTATTCATTCCGGTGATTTTGGGCACGCCGCGACAGGGGCGCATGAGCGAGCACGTCGCGCGGTTCGTGTTGGGCGAAGCGCGGAAGCTGGCGGGCGTCGAGTCGGAGTTGATCGACGTGCGCGAGTTGAATTTACCGACGACGGACGCGGGCGAGGCGATCAAGGACGAAGGCTTCAGCCGCGCGTGCAAGCGGGCGGACGCGCTCATCATCGTCGCGCCCGAATATAATCACGGTTATCCGGGGATGCTCAAACACGCGCTCGACACGAACCTGAGCGAGTATATACACAAGGCCGTAGGCATCTGCGGCGTCTCGGCGGGCGGCTTCGGCGGGGCGCGCGTGATCGAGAATCTCCTGCCCGTTTTGCGCGAACTCGGTCTCGTTACAATCTTCAACGACGGGAACTTTTCCCGCGTGGGAAAAGTTTTCGACGAGTCGGGCGCGCTGCTCGACGAATCGTACATCAAGTACATAAACAAGTTCCTGAAGGAACTCGTCTGGATGGCGAAGGTCTTGCGCTACGGGCGCGAGAACGTCGCGGCGGAATGAACGCGCCCCGCGCTTGACGCGGACGGAGGCGCGGCAGGCTGCAAGCGTTCGGTCGTGCTACCTCTGCGGGCCGCCGGGTGAGGAAGAAAGGCTGAAGCCGACGCCCTGCCCGCCGCCCTGCGGCCCTGCGGAGAGCGACTCGGTCTGCTGCGTCTGGCTGACTTCGGCCTCGAAGCCGCCCGGAAGTTTGAGCTTGACGAGCGTGCGCAGCAGCAGCGAGAGCACGATCAGGCCGAGCAGAAAAGGGATCATCGCCGTCAGCATCGTCTCCGAAATTTTGCCTTTGAGATACATCACCCAGACCACGACGAGTTGGGTGAGCGCCGCGCTGCCGACGATGATCGCGCCGACCGCGCTGCCCGTGTTGAGGACGCGCTGTTCGCGTATCTTCGTCTTCACGATTCGTTGGTTGCGCTGCGCGTCGTAATGATCCTCTTTGAGGGCGAGGCAATAGCCGAGATTAATGTCCGCGCCGGAGTAGTCTTTCAGCTTCGCCAGCGCGATGCCTTCGTGGAAGTATGGTTCGGCGTCCGTGTTGTTAAGGCGCTTGGCAATCGCCGCCTCCACGCGCGCGTCCTCGTAATACTGTGAATCCTTCTTCTCATCGCCGAGCCTGATGAGCAGTTCGGAGAGGCGCAGGTGGAGTTGCCAGCGCCTGTTTTCGTCCAGACGCTTGAGCGCGTCGCGCAGCACGCGCTCGGCCTCGCCGTACTCGCCTGCGCGCATCAAAGCCGTGGCGAGCATCCGCGCCGACTCCTCCCCCCACTTATCAACCACCGCCGCCCGGCGCAATTCGCGTACGGCCTCCTTCGGCTTATCCTGCGCCAGATAGAGATAGCCGCGCTGGATCAAAGCCTGCGCGTCGTAGGGGTTATTGACGAGGGCGACCTTGAGCACGGCGTCGGCCTCCTCGTAGCGCCCCATGTGGACGTAGAGCGCGCCGAGGTCTGAGTAGCCGCCCTCGCGCGAGCGGGAGCGGGTGGAGGCGAGCAGGTAATCCTCGGATTCGCTGATGTTACCGAGGCGGAAGGCGATCACGCCGAGACAACTGTTGGCAGAGGGGTAGTACGGATCAGTCTGAAGCGCGAGGCGGCACAGCGATTTCGCCTCCTCGCACTTATCTTCGCCGCCCTGCCGCACGAGCGCCCAGGCGAGATTGGTTTGAACCGCCGGGTTGTTCTCCGCCATCGCGTTGACGGCGCGAAATTTCTCTTCGGCGTTCTCGAATTCGCCCTTCTTGAAATGGATGGCGGCCATCCCGTTCAAGCCCAGAAGGCTTTTCGGATCGAGGCGCAGGAGTGACTCAAACTCTTTTTTCGCGTTGTCCAGATCGTGGCGCGCCATGTAGTACCACCCGGTGCGTTCCAGCACGGTGGTGTCGTTCGGGTAATGCCCCTTCAGCGTGTCGAGAATCTTGATCGCGTCGTCGCCGCGTTTCAGACCGAGCAACGCCTCGACGCGCCCTATCTGCGCCGGGCGCGGGTCGTCGGCGAGGGCGGCGGCTCTGGCAAAAGCCTCGTCGGCCTCTTTTAATTTGTTTTGATCAAGATAGAGCCAGCCGCGTTCCAGAAGCAGCCCGTCGTGTTCGGGGAAGAGGGGGAGAACTTTTGCCAGCATCTCCTCGGCCTCTTCAAACTTGCCCGGACTGCCGCTCCGACCCAGCCCGCGCCACGAAGCCAACGCCCATTGCATCGCGAAGTCGTTGTGCTCGTCGCCGTCGCGCAGCACCTTCCTAAACTGTTCGAGCGCTTTACCGAATTGCATCTGGTCGTAATAGATAACGCCGAGTTCGTTCAGGAGGGGGTGAGATTTCTCGTCTTCACGCAACTGTTCGCGGACGAGCGCTTCGGCCTCGGAGAAGCGAGTTTGCATACGCAGCAGGGTGATTTTATCGAACAGCGCTGCCTGCTTCTGCGCGGGGTCTTCCGCCGCCTCCGAGATCGCGTTGGCGTAAACGGCGGCCTTCTCAATCATCCTCAGGGCGTAGTAGAAATGCGCGCCCGCGCGTAAAACTTCCACGTTTTCCGGGAAACGCCGCTCGGCCGTCTGCAACAGCCGCTCGGCCTCCTCGCGGAAACCTTTCAGCCCCATCCAGTAAAATAAGGATTGAAGTAAGCTCAGGTTCTCACTTTCGATGAAGCGGTCGAAAGCCTCCCGGTATTGCCCCCGCTCGTTATGTAGATGGCCGCGCTCCTCGTTCATGCTCCTGATCCACAATTTGCGAACGTCCTCCGGCGTCTTGAGAACCTCCTTCTTGAGCTGCTCTTCAAACGTTCTCTCGGCTTCGTCAAACTTCGACGTATCAGCGGCAGTGCGCCCGAGCATCCGCAGCGAAGCGCATTTAGTGAACAGGGCGACCAGATGTTCCGGTTCAATCGCCAGCGTCTGGTTACAGGCTTCCAGTGCCTCGGCGTATTTCTTCCGCTTGAAAAAGATGTCCGCCTGCGCGTGGCGCAGACCGGCGTGCGTTGCGAAGTGTGCGACGGCCTTCGCGGCCATTGCCTCGACGTCCTGTGCGGGTGTCCGGCCGTAAATCTGACTGATAAAACTTTCCGTCGAGGAGGCGTCCTCACTTTTAATGAAAGACGCGAGAGCAAGGTCGTACTTCTTTTGCTCGAAGTAGAGCCAGCCCTGCTGTACAAGCAGCGACAGTTGTTGAGGAAACCTTTTTATCGACTCATCAAAAAACCTTTCGACTTCCGCCGGGTTCACTTGCTGTAGGCCGACGCGCCGCCGTAGTTCGGTAAGCAGCTTGCCCGACATTTCAGCGTCTTTCCTCTGCCAGGCGTACTCGAAGGCTTGCTCGTATTTATTCTGATCCAGGTAGATGCGTGCGCGTTCGTAGTGAAGCCTCTCGTTGTCAGGGTGCGCGGCCAGAGCCGCCGTGACGGTCTTCTCGGCCTCGTCAAACTTTCCCGCGTCCCCGCCCTGTGCAAGCCTGCGCTGCGAGATGGCCTTGATGCATAACCCGTCGGCGTTCACTGCATCGCGTGCGAGCAACTTGTCTGCGACTTCGATGGCCGGGAGGTATTCACCCCCGTTCACAAGAATAGTGGCGCTCTCGCAGAGCACGCCGCGATGGTCGGGGAATTGCATGAGGGCTTTGTCCAGCAGCGGCTTGATCCCCTCGTAGATGTTGGCGGAGCGTAAACGGTAGAGAGCGTGCGCAACCCCGTCCGCAGCGTTGAGTTTGAGATAGGTGTCCAGAGTCTTGACGTATTGCTGGCCTTCGTCATAAACCCAGGCGAGATAGCGCAGGTAGCCTTCATCGCCGGGCTGAGCCGCGAGCAGTTGATTTAATGTCGCCTCGGCCTTCTCAAAGTTCTTCAGCCGGACGAGCGCGCGAACCAACCCGTCAACGGCGGCGCGCTCGGACGGGTTCGCCTCAAGCACTCTGGCGAAAGCGTCTGCGGCCTTCTGCCACTCATTCGCTGCAAGGAAACTTTGCCCCTCCGCGAGCAACTGTGCGTGTCCATTGTTCTGGCTCATCTATTTACAACTCCTGCTGGTGATGTCGTCGGCGAGTGAACTGAGTTTTTTGAGAGGTTGCGAGAATAAACTCGCCGAACGGGTAAAACGTAAATTGGGTTTACCGGCAGAGTCGCCCGGCTGTCGGCGCGATAGGATTCGGGCGACGCGGAAAAGTCTTTTTCGGTTGCGACGGCTGGTGCGGCGGCGGCATCCCCGTGCGGGCTGAGGGCGCGAAGCACATTCGAGACCAAAGACGAGCGAGAGCATATCACTAAATTTGCACAGCGCAACCCACATTTCGCGCGTGCGGAGCGGGAGGAGAGTTACATTCGCGCGCGAAAAAAATCTTTAGGCGTTGGACACAACCCCGCGCGGCGGGGCAGAATCAGAATGCTTTCTCCCACACACAAGCAGGGGTAGCGCATGACCTCGACACACAACGCGGGCGCGGGCGACGCCGCCGCCTATCTCAATCCCGTCTACCGGCACGACTTCCCGGACCCCTTCATCCTCAAGCACTGCGGCGAATACTGGGCTTACTGCACCGGCTTCTGGCGCGACGGTCGCGCCTTCGGCGTCATGCGCTCGACAGACCTCGTCCACTGGCGCGAACTGGCGGGCGCGCTCGCGCCGCTCGCGGGCGAACACCCCTGTTACTGGGCACCCGAAGTCGTCTACGAGAACGGGCGTTTCCTGATGTACTACAGCGTCGGGAACGAGAAGCGTATGCACATACGCGTCGCCACAGCCTCGCACCCGGCCGGGCCGTTCGCGGACAGCGGGCACGGGTTGACCGACGCCGAGTTCGCCATCGACCCGCACGTCTTCGTGGACGAAGAAGGCGCACGCTGGCTCTTTTATGCGACCGATTTTCTCACGCATACGCACATCGGCACGGGCACCGTACGCGACCGCATGCTCGACCCCTTCACGCTCGCGCGTGACGCGCGACCCGTGACGCGCGCGCGCTACGATTGGCAGGTTTACGACCCGGCGCGCGTGGAGAAGGGCGGCGTGCGCTGGCACACGGTCGAGGGGCCGTTCGTGCTGCGACGGAAAAATCTCTACTACCAGATGTTCAGCGGCGGCAACTGGCAGAATTTGACTTACGGCGTGAGCTACGCCGTGAGCGAACGCGTCGCGCGCGACGACGAATGGGAGCAGGTGGCCGACGGCGAGCGCGTGTTGCCCATCCTTCGGACGATACCGGAACGCGTCGTCGGCCCCGGCCACAATTCGGTCGTGCGCGGAACGGATAACCGGCAGTTATTCTGCGTCTATCATCGCTGGGACGGCGAGCACGGGCGCGTGCTCGCCATTGACCGTCTGGATTGGGTGGGCGAGCGCCTGACCGTGCTCGGCGCGACGACGACGCCGCAACCCGCGCCCACGCCGCCGACTTTCGAGGGCTTTTCCGGCGAACACCCTGAGAGTTTGGGCGAGGGCTGGACGTTGGAGGGCGGGCGTTGGAGCGTGCACGGCGAGGGCGAGGCGCGACAGTCGGCGGTCGAGGGCGAGGCGTCGGCGCGTTCGGCGGCGCGCGCGTCGAGTTTCATGTTGGAAGTGAGCCTGCGAGAAGGGGAAGGGAGCGGCGGGGGCGCGTTCGGCGTCGCGCTGTTCGGCGGTGGCGGCGAGCGCGTGCTGCGATTCATGCTTGAGCCGCGCGCCTTTGAAGCGCGCGTGACGTGGGCGGCGGATGAGGGCGGCGCGCACGCGGAGACGCGTTTCGCGCTGCCCGCAGATTTCGAGCCGCGCGCCTTTCACCTCCTGCGCGTGATTGTGGACGAGGGGCTGACGACTATTTTTCTTGACGAAAGAGTCGTCCGCTGGCAAGGTACACCGAACGTCGCGCCGGACTCGGCGGCGCTCGTTACGCAGGGCGCGGCGGCGTCGTTCAAGGGCTTCGAGTTGACGGTCGGCTGGGAAGAACTGTTCACGCAGCCGGAGCGTCCGCTGGCCGCGCGCGGCTGGGCTGCCGACGGCGACGCGGGCTGGCATCTCGAAGACGGCCTGCTGCGCTTTGACGACCCGGAAGGCCGCAACCGCGTGCTCACGCGAAGTCTGATGCTTGAGGCTTACGAGTTGGTCGTCAACGTGCGGCTTGAGCGGGAGCTTTTGCGCGGGCAGGGCTGCTACGGTTTCTACCCGGCCTTCGGCGGCGCGCCCGGGCACGATCCTTTGATCACAATCGAGCGCGAGGGCGGCACCGCCGAAGGCAGATGGATGCTCGCCGTGCGCGATTTGAGAAATCCCTCGGCGGTCGAAGGCTGGCCGCTCCCCGATGCGTTCGACCCGTTCACGATGCAACAATTCCGCTTCCGCAAACAGGGCGGGCGTCTCTCGATACACTGGGAAGCCACCCCGCTCGGCGCAATCAACACGACAAACGAGGCCACCGGCGTCGGCCTCTACGCACACCGCACCGCGCTCGCCTACGACATGGTGCGCGTCACGGCTCTGAAACAGTGACGGGTGACGAGTTGAAAAACAGAAACTTGTTCTAACTCATCACACACCACTTGTCACCGACTTCTTATGAGTGAACTGATACTGGGAGCGAGGCCGGAGGATTTCATCTGGGCGAGCGGCGTGGAGGACACGTTCGTGCCGCAGGTGAAGACGGGGCATCGTGCGCTCGACGAATACCACTTGATGGGTCATTACGAGCACTGGCGCGAAGACCTCGCTCTGGGTCGCGACCTCGGCGTGCGCGCTTTGCGCTGGGGCGTGCCCTGGTACCGGGTCGAGCCGGAGCCGGGCGTCTTCGACTGGCGCTGGACGGATGAAGTGCTGCCCTACATGATCGAGGAACTCGGCATCACCCCGATTGTCGATCTGATGCACTACGGCTGCCCGATGTGGTTGAAGAAGGAGTTCATCAGCAAAGACTACGTCCGCGCCGTCTCGTCTTACGCCGCCGCCTTCGCGCGCCGCTACAAGGATTCGGTCAAGTGGTACACGCCCTTGAACGAACCGCTCGTCAACGCCTTGATGTGCGGCAAGCGCGGCTTGTGGCCGCCGTACCTGCGCGGCGATCAGGGCTATATCCGCATCATGCTCCAACTCGTGCGCGGCATCATCGCCACCGTCGAAGCGATCAAGGAAATTGACCCGCTGGCGATCATGGTGCACGTCGAAGCGACGGGCTTGAGCCGCGCCATCCGGCAGGATTTGGAATCGCTCGCGGCGGAAGAACAGCGGCGCGGGTACCTCGCCTACGATCTCCTCGTCGGCCAGATCACGCACGATCACCCGCTGTTTCCCTGGCTCCTGCGCAGCGGCGCGAGCATTGACATGCTCGACGAGATCGCGCGCCACAAAATCTCGCTCGACGTGCTGGGCATGAATTTCTACCCGCAGTGGTCAACGCAGCATCTCTACGTTGACCCGAAAGGCCGCCTCGCCTACCGCGCCCACGAAGAGGACGGCGTCGGCTTCGCCGGAGTCATCAACGATTATTACCAGCGCTACAAAGCGCCCGTTATCATCACGGAGACGAGCGCGTTCGGCTCGGAAGAACTGCGCGCGCGCTGGCTGAAATCGTCGGTTGAGGCCGTCAAATATCTGCGCAGCCAGCGCATCCCCGTCGTCGGCTACACGTGGTTTCCGATGTTCACGATGATCGACTGGCGTTACCGCCACAGCACCGCGCCGCTCGAACACTACAACCTCGAACTCGGCCTCTATCACCGGAACAACGACCCGGCGGGCGGGCGTTGGAGCCCGACCCCGCTCGTCGAATGTGTGCGCCACTACATCGCGGACTCCCACGCATCCATCGGCACGCTCGACGAATCGGCCCTCGCGCCCGCGCTCAACACCGATGCCTGCAAGGCTCACTCACACGCGACGCAGCCGAACGGCGAAGCGCTGCCCGTGCACAGGCGGCAGCCGGAGTTAGTCGAGAATGATTAAAGCGGGCGGGCGATTTTGGCGGGAGCAGGCAGTTCGACACCCGTTGCGGCACCCGCGAGTTAATCGTAGTTTGACAGCCGCGCACGCGTTTGAGTATCTTTCAAAGCATCAGAAGGCGTTTGCCGCAGGTTACTGAGCGTAACGCCGGATAACCTTCCCCTGTGAGCGGGTGTGGCGCAATGGTAGCGCATCAGCTTCCCAAGCTGAGGGTTGCGAGTTCGAGTCTCGTCGCCCGCTTCAATAAATCTCCTGCACAATTGATTGGCCGCGCTTTCTAAATTTCCCGCTTGCCTGTAGTCTGAAAACATCTCCTTGCAAAAACAAGTGTGCCTGCAAGTACGTATCAGTTGCGAGTTTGTGAAACCAGGCTTGTCCGGTGGGGGAAGAGATAATTCGGGAAAGATTTCAGGAGCGCATGGCGGGATGAAAAACTCAAACGTAGCAATGCGGCTGTTCTTGTCGGTCGTGCTGGCAGTCTCAACTTCGGCAGGCGCTTTGACCGTCGCACAACAGAGGCGGCCGGCGGTTGCCGGAACGCAGCAGGGCGGGCGCGTTACGAACGGCGCGGCGAGTGCCGCCGCGCCGCAGGTGTTGGAGCGAAACGTGCGTGCGCACATGGAGTTTCTGGCGAGCGACGCGATGCAGGGACGCGGCAGCGGGACGCAGTTCGAGTTGCTGGCGGGGCAGTATATCGCTTCGCAACTACGTCAGTATGGCGTCGAGCCTGCGGGCGACGCCGCCGGGGGTGCGACCGCAGCGGCGGCGGGGCAACAGAGTTTCTTACAGACAATCGCGCTCAGGCGTCAGGCGTTTGCCGCCGCGCCCGCGCTCAGTTTCAGTGTGAACAATGCGCCGGAGCGGCGCTGGGTGCATGGCAAGGAGATGGTCGTCGCGCGCATGTCGGCGGGGCAGTTGAAGGGTACTTTGCAGAAGTTGGGCGCGGGCGAGCGTCCTGCGGCCGGAGCGTTTGTGCTGCTCGGCGAGAGCGTGGGCGACGCGCGACAGTTGTTTCAACAGGCATCGGCGTTGGGGCGTGCGGGCGCGGCGGCGGTCTTCATCGCAGAGACGGCGGCGCTCCGCCAGCGCTGGGCTGCGATGGCGGCGGAGTTGCCGCAGTTGCCTTTGACGACCGAGGGCGCGCGTCCGGGCGCGAGCATCTTCGTCCTCAGCACGGACGCTTACAAGGAACTGCAAGGGGCGCCCGACGGCACGAGCATCAGCGTCGAAGGCGCGCTCGCGCCGTCGCAGACTAACTACACATGGAACGTCGTCGGCGTGCTGCGCGGGAGCGACGCGAAACTGGCGCAAGAGGCTGTGATCCTGAGCGCGCACATGGATCATCTCGGCGTCGGCGCGGGGCAGGGGGGCGATCAGATTTACAACGGGGCGGACGACGATGCTTCGGGCGTCGTCGCCGTGTTGGAGTTGGCGCGTGCGCTCGCCGGAGCGAGCACGCGCCCGAAACGCACAATCTATTTCGTCCTCTTCGGCAGCGAAGAGAAAGGCGGGCACGGCGCGCAGCATTTCCTCGCGCACCCGCCCGTCGCGCTCACGCAGATGGTGGCGAATTTAGAGTTCGAGATGATCGGGCGACCTGACGCGAAGGTGGCGGCGGACACGCTCTGGCTCACAGGCTACGAGCGTTCCAACCTCGGCGCGGAACTCGCGCGGCAAGGCGCACGACTCGTCCAAGACCCGCACCCCGAAGAGAACTTCTTCCAGCGTTCCGACAACTACGCGCTCGCGCGTCGCGGCGTCGTCGCGCACACCGTATCGAGCTTCGGCCTCCACCCCGAATACCACCAACCCTCCGACGATATCGCCCACATAGACTTCGCACACATGACGCGCGCCATCAACTCGATGGTCGCCCCCGTCATCTGGCTCGTCAACTCAAACTTCACCCCGGCGTGGGTGGAAGGGAAGAAGCCATAAAAATCTCTCGGGATATAAATCAATTTTGCAAGTATTTAATTATGAGCTTGGCTTTATCTGAGGACTAGCCATTTTGTTTCTTGGGGCGGCTAAAGTAAGCGGGAAGTTTTGTCTCGTCGTTAAACGTGGCTGAATTGATTTGCTTAGCTGTTAACCCGATAGCACCCGTAAGATCTGCTCCTTCGAGATGAGCGCCATCGAGCAATGCACCCTCAAGATCGGCTTCCACTAAACTGGCGTTCTGCAAATAAGTACCTTTCAATGAAGCATTCCATAGCTTAGACTTATCCAATTTAGCATATTCCATATGCGCATCATCAAATTCTGAACGCTGTAAATCTGCTCCAACAAGAGAGGCAAATTCTAAATGCGAATCGGTAAATATAGAATAGGAGAGTGAAGCAT
>DASQDV010000061.1:0-11164 GCA_035633995.1 Pyrinomonadaceae bacterium
TAAGCGGGATTCGGGCGCGTCCTGCCTGCGGCCTCCGGCAAAAGAATGGGCAGCCCCTTTTGCAGGGGCTGCCCATAATGTTACTGCCAGAGCGATCAGGAAAGCTGAAGTCGCGCGTTGCGCCGTCTGCTTCAAGCCGAACTCCATCTCACACCGTCCGGACATGAGACTAGCGACGATTGCGGTTGCGAATCTTGTACGTGTACAGAGCCGAGCCGGCACCGCCGCCGAGCGCACCGATGGCCGCGCCCTTCTTGCCGCCGACGAGGCCGCCGATCAAAGCGCCGCCGCCAGCGCCCATCGCCACCGTCAACTTATCGCGGTGCTTCGACCAGAACGAACGCTTGCGCGGTTCGTAGTCGTAATAAGCCTGACGCGAAGCGCGCGTGTTGCGCGCGACACGAGTGCGGCGAACCGGGGCGTCGCGATAGACGACGCGTTCGGTCGTGCGCGTGTTAGCAAGGCTATTCGCGCGAACGCCGTTGTTGTTCTCACGCGCCGCCGCGAAGCCTTCGGTGAAGCCTGCGCGATAGCATTCTTCGTCGCTGTTCGTGTTCGCCACGTTCAGCGTCGCGGGCGTTTCGTTATTGTTGGCCGGGAGCGTCTCGTTATAACGCAAGGTCGCGGCCTGCGAGTTGTTGTCGGTCGAGGCGGGCAGCAAATTCGTTCTGGTCGCCGCCTGCGTGTTGAGGTCGTTCGTCTTCGGGCGCATCACTAACGCGCCGACAGTGCCGCCTAAAAGAGCGGCCACGAGTGCGACTGGTAAAATCTTATTCTGTAAATTCATTGGTCAGCTTCTCCTTAAATTCGCCAGTTGTCGGGGTGAACCCGCCGGATAATCCAGCAAGTCACGTTCCGTTGAGTTGTGCGGCAGGGAGAGTCGGCCACAGTTTAACTTCAAATTTTGGTTTTGGGGAGATTCAGGCGCGTAATTTTTCACGCCGCAACGAAAATACAATATTGAGATTCGGCGCGCCGTGCGCGGCCAACGCTTTCGTGCACGATATGGACTACACGCGACACGATATGCTCAACGCTTTAACAATCGCACGCTGACGCGAGGCAGTTGGACGTGCGGCGCGGGCGCAAGCTATAATCGCGCTTCTTTTCCACATCCCGAAATTTCCGGAGGTTCGCCGCCACTGTGTCTACAGCACCGTCCGTCTTTCGCCTCGCAGCGCGTCTCGATGCCATCGGGTTTTCCGACATCGTCAAGATTCGCAACCGCATCATGGAACTGCGCGCAGCGGGCGCAACCGTCTATCAATTTGAAGGCGGCGAACCGTTTCTCAATACACCCGAACACGTCAAGGAGGCGATGACTCGCGCCCTCGCCGAAAATCGCACGCGCTATGCCCCGTCCTCCGGCATTCAGGAACTGCGCGATGCGCTCGCCGAAAAACTTCGCACGCGCAACCACATTCCCGCCGAACCGAGAGACGTGATCGTGCAAAACGGCGGCATGCAGGGTCTCTTCGGCGCGTTCCAATCAATCGTCAATCCGGGTGAAGAGGTGCTGGTCTTCTCGCCCTACTGGACTCCGGTTAGAGACTTGATCGCGGGCTGCGAAGCTCGCCACGTTAAAGTCTCGACCGACGAAGCGCGCCGCGAAGGCTTCGCGCAGACGCTCGCGCGCCACACGACCGCCGCGACGCGCGCCATCTACTACAACACCCCGCAGAACCCGACGGGCGTTGTCTTCACGCGCGAAGAGGCGCAGGCCGTCGCCGACTTTGCGCGCGAGCGCGACCTCATCGTCATCGCCGACGAGGCTTATGAAAATTTGGTCTACGAGGGCGAACACGTCTCCATCGCCTCGCTCGAAGGCATGTGGGAGCGCACCATCACCTGCTTCACGTTCTCGAAGTCCTACTCGATGACGGGCTGGCGCATCGGCTACGTCGCCTGTGCCGAGCCCTGGATGACGGGCTTGCGCAAGTCCACGCTCTACTCCACAAACGGCGTCTCCACGCCAACCCAGTGGGCGGCGCTCGCCGCCATCGTCAATTCCCCGCCCGACTTCTTCGAGACGATGCGCGCCGCTTACCGCGAGCGCCGCGACATGATGATCGGCGGCCTGAACGAAATCGGACTCGCCTGCGCGCCGCCCGCCGGAGCGTTCTACGCTTTTGCCGATGCGACGCACATTGACGCCGACAGCCGTGCCGCCGCCGAAATTTTGCTCGACCGTGCGCAAGTTTCCACCGTGCCCGGCGTCGTCTTCGGCGAACATGGCGAAGGTCGCCTGCGCTTCTCCTTCTCAACCTCGATTGAGACGATCCGCGCCGGGCTCGACTCGATGCGCCGCAAGCTCTGAAGGGATGAGCGCGTAATGATGAAGGATGAGGGATGAAGGGAAGCCGAAAACTCGTCCGCTCGTCCCGTCGTCATGCCTCAAACGCGTTTCCGGCAGTCGGCGAATTTGATTTCATCTCGCGCGTCAAGCGACGCGCGGAGGCAGGACTGGCGCGCCAGCCTGACGGACTCGTTCTCGGCATCGGCGACGACGCCGCCGTGCTCGACGGTCGCGGCGGGCGCGACTCGATCATCACCGCCGACCTGCTTGTCGAAGACATAGACTTTCGCCGCACTTCCCTTCCGCAGGACATCGGCTACAAGGCTCTCGCCGTCTCGCTCTCCGACATCGCCGCGATGGGCGCGCGCCCGCGTTGGGCGCTGCTCTCGCTCGGCCTTCCCCGCGACATCCATGATTCGCCCTTCGCCACACGCATCTCGGAAGGCTTCCTCCGGGCGGCGCGCGAGTTCGGCGTAACGCTCATCGGCGGCGACATGTCGCGCACGCCCGAACGCATCGTCATAGACTCAGTCGTCATCGGCGAGACGCCGCGCGGTCGCGCAGTGTTGCGTTCCGGAGCGCGCGCGGGCGATCAAATATTCGTCACCGGCACGCTCGGCGGCGCGGCGGCGGGCTTGCGCGTGCTCGAACACGCCGCGACTTTACGCACAACCCGCACCGCCAGAGCGCGCTTCCTCTCCGGCTTCAAAGCACTCACGCGGCGGCAGACGCGCCCCACGCCGCGCGTCGAATGCGGTGCGCTCTTAGGCGAGCGTCGTCTGGCCTCAGCCATGATTGATCTGAGCGACGGCTTATCGTCCGACCTCGCGCATCTCTGCGAACGAAGCGGCGTCGGCGCCTACGTGGAAGCAGCCCGCATCCCCGTCGCCCCGGCGCTTGGACGCATGCGCGCGCTCAACTCCAAAGGCTTCATGCGCGCCTTGAAAGCCGACGCGCTCAACCTCGCGCTGCACGGCGGCGAAGATTTCGAGTTGTTGTTTACCGCGCGCCCGCGCGTGGCGGCGCGTCTGCCCGCGCGACTCGGCGGCGTGCGTCTCACGCGCATCGGCGAAGTCAGAGAGGCGCGCGAAGGCATCCGAATCTCCCGCGACGGGCGCGCGGAAATCCTGCAACCTTCGGGCTTCGACCATTTCAAATCCGCTCGCTGAAACTCCAGCCCGCATTTTCGAGACGCGGATTACCCGCCGCCTGAACCTAAAATTTGACTAGCCGCCGTTCCTTCCTTAGACTCTCGCTGAGCGACGACTTTTTTCGACCGCCGTTAACAGTCGTCCGACGAGCCATCGTTAGAGCAAAGGAAGTAAAGTTATGCAAAGCACATTGCTCCGTCTCGCAGTTGCCCTCCTCGCTTTCGGCGTCGGCGTCAGCACGACCATGTTGTGGATCGCCTACACCACGCCCGTCGCTAAGCGACGCGCAAACGTCCCGTGCCCCTTGCAACGTTCGCCGCAGATGTCCGCCCCGCCGTTGGCCGAACTTCCGCCGCCCCCGCCGCCGCCTGCGCCGCCGTTCGTCCCCGTCTCCGGCGGCGTACTCAACGGCAAGGCGATCAGCCTGCCGCAACCCGCTTATCCGCCGCTGGCTAAAGCCGCGCGCGGGGCGGGCACGGTACAGGTGCAGGTGACGGTTGATAAGAGCGGCCGGGTGGTTTCGTCGGAAGCCGTCTCCGGCCACCCGCTGTTACGGGAAGCGGCGGCCAGGGCGGCGCGCGGCGCGCGCTTCTCGCCCACGCTCGTCTCAGGCCAACCCGTCACAGTCACCGGCGTCCTCGTCTACAACTTCGTGCTCCAATAAACGCACGGACAAGTAAGTTAACTTGACGCGTCGAGTTTGCCGCCGACGCCGTGCATTAGTCGTCTCCGAAAGTTCGCGCGCACCGTTCAAGATGTTGAAGTTTCAAAACACGCTCACCGGTCAACTCGAAGAATTTCGCCCCATGCGCGAGGGCGAGGTGCGGATGTATAACTGCGGCCCGACCGTCTGGGACTTCGCGCACATCGGCAACTTCCGCACCTCGGTCTTCGTTGACATCCTGCGCCGCTACCTGATCTTCAAAGGCTACCGCGTCATGCATGTCACGAACATCACGGACGTGGACGACCGCATCATCCAGATGGCCGGGCAGAAAGGTGTCTCGCTCGACGAATACACCGCGCCCTACCTCGAAGCCTTCTGGCAGGACTTTGACGCGCTCGGCTGCCAGCGACCCGAAATCGCCCCGCGCGCCACGCAGCACATCCCGGAGATGGAGCAGATCGTCCGCAGTCTCATGGAGCGCGGCTGCGCCTACGTGTCCGAAGACTCTTACTACTTCCGCATCACCTCGTTTCCAGACTACGGCAAGCTCTCGAAGATCAACTTCGCGGGCAACATCGCGGGCGCGAGCGAGCGCGTGGACACGGACAAGTACGACAAGGAGGACGCGCGCGATTTCGTCCTCTGGAAGGCGCAGAAGTCTTCGGACGAACCCGCCTGGGACACCGCGCTCGGCAAGGGACGCCCCGGCTGGCACATCGAGTGCTCGGCGATGTCCATGAAGTACCTCGGCGAGACGTTCGACATCCACTGCGGCGGCGTTGACCTCATCTTCCCGCACCACGAAAACGAGATCGCGCAATCGGAAGGTGCGACCGGCAAGCCCTTTGTCAACTACTGGCTGCACGGCGAGCACTTGAAGATCAACGGCGAGTCGATGTCGAAGTCGAAGGGCAACTATTACACCTTCCGCGATCTGGCGCGGCAGGGTTTCAGCCCGTCGGCCATCCGCTACGCCCTGTTCAGCGCGCCCTACCGCAAGCAGATCAACTTCACGCTTGACGGCCTGCGCGGCCACGAAAAGACCGTCGCCAGCCTTCAAGACTTCCGCGCGCGACTGGAAGAAGCGCGCACCGAAGCGGGCAGCAACCCCGCGATGCGCGCCGTCGCCGCGCGTGCCCTCGAAGAGTTTACGAACGGGCTGGACGACGATCTCAACACTTCGGTTGCGCTCGCCGCCGTCCACAACCTCTCGCGCGAAGTCAACACCGCGCTCGACAACCACGCCCTGCGCGCCGACGACCAGCGCGACCTGCTCGCGCTCATCGCGCGCTTCGATTCCGTGCTCAACATCTTCGGCCACACCGAGCGCGAGATGCTCGACGCAGAGATTCAAGCCCTCATAGACGAACGCCAGCAAGCGCGCCACCGCCGCGACTTCGCGCGGGGCGACGAAATCCGCGACGAACTCGCCGCGCGCGGCATCATCCTCGAAGACACGCGCGACGGCGTCCGCTGGAAGCGGCGTTAAAAACCTTGTCCGTTGTCAGTAGTCAGTTGTCCGTTGTTTGTGCTAAATACTCTAGTCGCTCAAGCCGTGTCTTGAACAACCGACGACGGACAACTGACAAAGAACCCTTTTTTAAATGTTCGATTCACACCTTTCACGTCTCCGCCCGCAGGATCAGCGCGCGAACATCTTCGCCGGCTAGCCCCGCTCGCCTCTTCCTTCAACGCGCCCTCGCACGTCGCATCGCTCAATTCAAATTGAGGGGTGCAATCACGCACCGTTTTTCGTTTCACTGAAGGAGAACTAGTCCATGTCAACTATCGCCCCGCCGCAGAGGCCGGAGATCAAAACCGCTTTGCCCGGCCCGAAGGGTCAGGAAATTATTAACGCCGATGCGCAGTACGTCACGCCCTCTTACCCGCGCCCTTCTTTCAAACTCGTCGCCGAACGCGGCGAGGGCGTCTGGGTGACGGACGTTGACGGCAACGTCTTTCTCGATTGCAACGCCGGGGTCGCCGTCTGTTCGACCGGCCATTGTCACCCCGAAATCGTGCGCGCGATTCAGGATCAAACTGCCAAACTCATACACATGTGCGGCACGGATTACTACTACAGCCAGATGCCCGACCTCGCGCGCAAGCTCGACGAGATCGTGCCCGTCCCCTCGCCCACGCGCACGCACTTCGCCAACAGCGGCACGGAGGCGGTCGAAACCGCGCTCAAACTCGCCATGCACGCCACGGGGCGACAGAAGTTCATCGCCTTCTTCAACAGCTTTCACGGGCGCACGCTCGGGAGCCTCTCGCTGACTTCATCCAAGATCGCGCAGCGCATCGGCTTCAAGCGAAGCGTCCTCGACGTGACGCACGTTCCCTACCCGAACGCTTTCCGGCATCCCTTCACGGGCGAGCAGACGGACGAGGCGACCGTCAGCCGCGCATGTCTCGACTGGATCGAGAACCGTCTGTTTAAGACGACCACGCCGCCCGAAGAGGTGGCGGCCATCATCGTCGAAGTCGTGCAGGGCGAGGGCGGTTATGTCCCCGCGCCGCGCGAGTTTTTACAGGGCTTGCGGCGCATCTGCGATGAGCACGGCATCATGCTCATCGTTGACGAGGTGCAATCCGGCATGGGACGCACGGGCAAAATGTTTGCGTGCGACCATCACGATCTCAAGCCGGACATCATGTGTCTCGCCAAAGGCATCGCGTCGGGTTTGCCGATGGGCGCGTGCGTGGCGCGTGCCGATTTAATGGACTGGAAACCGGGCGCGCACGCTTCGACCTTCGGCGGCAACCCGGTCGCGCTCGCCGCCGCTTTGAAGACCATCGAACTTTTGGAAGGCGGCCTCGTCTCGAACAGCGCGGAGGTCGGCGCGTATTTGAAGGAAGGTTTGGAGAAGTTGAAAGCGAAGCACGCCTGCATCGGCGACGTGCGCGGCTACGGGTTGATGATCGGCGTCGAATTCGTTGAAGACCGCGCGACGTTGAAGCCCGCGCCGGACTTACGCGACCGCATCGAAGTCGCCTGTTTCGAGCGCGGCCTGATCATTCTCGGCGCGGGCGCGAACACGATCCGCTGGTCGCCGCCGCTCACCCTCACGCGCGAGAACGTGGATGTTGCGCTCGAAATCTTCGACGCCGCCATCGCCGCTTCCTGCCAACAGGCGTGAGAACAATGTGCAGGGGGCGCGAATTCATCCCGCCCCCTGCACACGCCCGCTCGAATTACTGAAGACCGGCAGCCTTTCGCTCTTTTATTGACAAAACAAACGAGCCTCCCCTAAGGTTGGCTCGACAGCCCCTGCGGGTAATCTCTTTCGCGCTTGATGGAGTTCGGCATGAAGCGTCTTTATTTCTCGCTGCTCCTTATCTTCGCCCTCGGCGTCACGTCTGCGCCCGCGCAGACTCCGCGCACGGCGAAGGACTACATTAAACGCGCCGCCACGCGCTATCTCAAAGGCGATCTCGCCGGCGCGATTGACGACTACAGCAAGGCTCTGGACGCCGAGCCGCGCGCCGCCGAAGTCTACGTCAAGCGCGGCGGGGCGCGGCGCGCGAAAGGCGATCTCAACGGCGCGATTGAGGATTTCAATCAGGCTTACGACATCGACCCGCTCTCCGTGCAAAACGACCGCAGCGTCGCCGAAGCCTATTCGAATCGCGGCTTCATACGCACCAACAAGCTCGACATGCCCGGCGCCATCTACGACTTCAACAAGGCGCTCGAATGCTATCAGGGCAATCCCGATCTCTATTTCAAACGCGGGCGCGCACGACTCATAGACGGCGACCTCAAGGGCGCAATTGCCGATTACACGGACGGCCTCGCACTCAAACCCGAAACGAGCCTCGCCTCGCTGGCCTATGCCTCGCGCGGCTACGCACACATGCTGCAAGGCAACGAAGCTGAGGCGCGCAAAGACTTCGATCAGAGCACGCGGGTCAACAAAGACGGCAAAATCTTCCTCCACCTCCACCTGATGACGCTCGACGAGCAACTCAAGGAGATGAAACGCCTGCGCGTCCGCGACCAGCAGCGCGTTACTTAAAAACCCGAAGTCGCAGTTATCGAAAAGTCGTAACGAATCCGAAAGGCGCGAGGCCGTGACGGCTGCTTCGCGCCTTCTCTTTTTGTCTTGGGGCGGGCGGCGCTCAGTATCTTTGCGCCGCGCCCTGAATGCAGCGTACGGTGTCGCGCGCGATGAGCAACTCCTCGTCGGTCGGGATCACGTAGGCGGCGAGGCGCGACGCGTCGGCGCTGATGAGTCCTTCAACCCCGCCGTGATGCGCCGCGTTGCGCTCCGCATCGAGTTCGAGGCCGAGCCAGCCAAGCCCGTCGCAGATGCGCGTGCGCACCTCCGCAGAGTTTTCGCCGATGCCGCCCGTGAAGATGATTGCGTCTGCGCCGCCGAGCGCGGCCAAATACGCGCCGATGTATTTACGCGCGCGGTAGCAGAAGATTTCGATGGCGAGACGCGCGCGGCGGTCGTCTGATTCGTGCGCCTCGGCCAACAGCTCACGCATGTCGTTCGTCAGTCCGGAGATGCCGAGCAGCCCCGACTGCTTGTTGAGCAGCGTCTCCACCTCCTTCGCCGACAAACCCTCTTTCGCTTCGATGTAATCAATGAGCGCCGGGTCGATGTCGCCCGAACGCGTGCCCATCACCAGACCTTCGAGCGGCGTCATGCCCATCGAAGTATCGACGGAGTTGCCCGCGCGGATGGCCGCCACCGAACACCCGTTGCCGAGATGCAGCGTGATCACGTTTGTCGCCGCGCGCTCGATGCCGAGCAGTTGCCGGTAGCGATAAGCGACATAGCGATGCGACGTGCCGTGAAAACCGTAGCGGCGCACGCGGTAGCGCCGGTAGAGTTGATAGGGCAACGCGTAGAGATAAGCGTAGTCGGGGATGGTCTGGTGAAACGCCGTGTCGAAGACGGCGGCCTGCGCGAGCCCCGCGCCGAACACGTCGCGCGCCGCCGCGATGCCTTTGAGGTTCGCCGGGTTATGCAGCGGCGCGAGGTCTATGCAATCCTCTATGCCGCGCAAGACCTCGTCGGTAATCAACACGGAATGCGTGAACCTCTCGCCGCCGTGCACGACGCGGTGGCCGACCGCGTGCACGTCGGCCACGCTTCGCACCTCCGCAATGCCCGAACCTTCCGAAGTCGCCCAGCGAATGATCAGTTCGACCGCCGCGCGCGTGTCTCTGAGCGGCGCGGTCGAACGCTCAGGCGGCGCGCCGCCCTCAGCCTGCAAAGTGATGATCGCCTCGCCGCCGATGCGCTCGACGACGCCGCGCGCTAAACGCCTGTCCGTGTTTTCGGCGATCCGCTCAAGGTCTGTTGCGATCAGTTGAAACTTGACGGACGAACTGCCGCAGTTGAGTACGAGTACATTCATAATAATTCAATGACGAGTGATAAGTGACGAGTGATAAGTGGCGAGTGACAAGTTTAAAAGAACAACCCGGTGACGAACCGTAAGCGGCGAGCGCAAAGCGGCGAGATGAAAAGACGCAGCGAGATGAAAAGACAAAGCTGTTGTTTTAACTCGTCGCCTGTCACTTCTCACTCGTCACTTTCTCCTTTATCTCCGCCATGCGGGCGCGCAGGCGTTCTTCGTCAACGTTCGTGTTGCCGCCTGCGGCGCGATAAACTTCCCTGCCCGCAACTATCGTGAGCAGTGCGTCGCGCGCCGAGGACGAGAAGATGAGCGTGCGCGCCGGGTCGTAGACGGGGACTTGATGCGCGCCGTCGAGTTTGAAGACGGCCAGATCGGCCTCGCGGCCTTCGGCGAGCGAGCCGGAGAATTCCCCGTAGCCGAGCGCCTGCGCGCCGCCGTGCGTGGCATCCGTCAAGGCATCGGTCGCGGTATAGATTTCGCCATCCGTCTCGTTTTTGTTCAGGCGCGCGAGCAGCGTGGCAAAACGCGCTTCTTCGAGCATGTCGCAGGTGTTATTGCTGGCAACCGAGTCGCTGCCGAAACCGCGCCTGATGTCTGACATCTGCGTAAACGGCGCGCGGCCGTGTCCGAGTTTGAGGTTCGATTTCGGGCAATGTGCCACCGACGCCTGCGCTTCCCTGATCGTTTCGATGTCCGCCGCGTCAACGCGCACACAATGCGCGAGCAGCGGGCGCGATGCGAGCACGCCGCGCGCCGAGAGATATTGAATTGGCGACATGCGCGGCGAATGCCATTCCAAGCCGCGCGCTTTGTAGCTCTCCGCGAACGTGCCGCGCCCGTGTTTCAACAGCTCGTCTTCGTATGCCGATTCCGCCGCGTGAATCATCAAAGGCAACTTTTCGGCGAGCGCGTAGTCGGTCATCCCGACGAGCAGTTTTTCACTCATCGTGTACGGCGAGTGCGGCGAGACGCCGACGCGCACAAGTTCGTTTTCCATCTCGCGCAGCCGCGCCACGTCAATTTTCAACTTCGACAACATTTCATCGGCGGCGCGCTCGTCCGGGTGAATCGCTTCCTGATAGACGATGCCGCGCAACCCGACATCGCGCAGCGCCGCCATCGCCGCGTCGCCCCAACTGCACGCGTCGCCCAGAGCGGTCACGCCCGCGCGCGCCGCTTCAAGCGCGCCCCACGTCGCAGACACGCGCAGATCGTCTTCCGTCATGCGCGTCATGCGCGCGACGGTCAGTTTTCGCAGCCACGCGAAAAAGTCGCCCTCTACGTCTTCGAGATAACCGCGCATTGCGGTGAGTTCGAGATGCGAATGGCAGTTGACCAGGCCGGGAATAATCGCCGCCGCGCCGAAATCTTCGCGCGTCGCTTCGGGAAATCGCGCTTCAAGTTCACCGCGCGCGCCGACGCCGACGATCATCTTGCCCGCGACGGCAACCGCGCCGTCTTCGATCACGGGCGTCGTGATGGGCATGACCCAGCGGGCGCTGTAGAGTTTGACTTGAAGCATCTTGTCGTCGGGCGTGGTGTCGAGAGAGTTCATGTCGAAAGGTGTTGCGCGTCGGGCGCGGCGGCGGGCGGCGCGTGTTCGTGTCTTCGCCTGAGTAGAAACCACAGGAGGCCGGAAAAGGCAATCGTGAAACCGCCGAGCGCGGCGACGGG
>DASQDV010000062.1:0-2613 GCA_035633995.1 Pyrinomonadaceae bacterium
CAGGTCTCCATCTCGCAGAAGGCCGTCGCCGACGCCATCATCCGCGCGCCTTACGCCGGTTACGTCAGCAATCGTCCGGTCGCCGTCGGCGAGTACGTGACGCCGTCAGGCATCATCGCAACCGTCCTTCGCACCAACCCGATCAAGCTACAGTTGCAGGTGCAGGAGTCGGAAGTGCCCTTCATCACGCCGGGCATGGGCGTCTCGCTCGAAGTTGACGCGCACCGCGACCGCAAATTCGCAGGGCGCGTGACGGCGGTAAACCCCGCGATTGATCCTGTCTCGCGCGCGGCGACCATCGAGGCGGCCATCGAGAACGGCGACAACGCGCTGCGCGCCGGTATGTTCGCCACCGCGCGCATCGCCCGGCAGGGCGGAAACCGCGCCGTCTACGTCCCGCGCGCCGCCGTCTTCTCCGATCAGAACACGCAATCCTACCGCGTCTTCGTCAGTGAGAAAGACACGGCGAAACTGCGCGTCGTCCAAATCGGCACTGAAGAAGGCGACACCATACAGATACTTTCCGGCGTCAACGCCGACGAAGTAGTTGCGACGAGCAACCTCCAACAACTTTTCGAGGGCGCACGCGTCCGCCAATGACAGTTTCAAGTCTCAGGTTACAGGTTTCAAGTTGAAAACTTGGAACCCCAGACCTGAAATTTGAAACCTGAAACTTGAAACTTAAAAAGCCATGCAAAAGCTAGCTGAAATCTGCGTCCGTCGCCCCGTCTTCGCAACCGTCATCGTGCTGATTTTGACGGTCGTGGGCGGTTTCTCTTTCTTCACGCTCGGCGTTGACCGCTTTCCGAAGATCGACATCCCGACCGTCTCGGTCTCGACGTCGAATCCGGGCGCTGCGCCGCAGGAGATCGAAACCGAGATCACGGACATCATCGAGGGCGTCGTCAACACCGTGCCCGGCATTGACGAGATGCGTTCGACCTCCGCGCAGGGCCGCTCGAACGTCACGATCAACTTCAACCTCGAAAAAGACCCCGACCTCGCCACGCAGGAAGTGCGCGACAAGGTTTCGACCATCATCAACCGCTTGCCGGAGACCGCCGACCCGCCCGTCGTGCGCAAGTCCGACCCCGACTCGCAGCCCGTTCTCGTCTACGCGATCAGCGCGCCGCGCTCCTCGATTGAGTTGACCACGCTCGTCCAGAACCAGATTCAGGAGCGCATCGAATCGGCGGACGGCGTCGGCGAAGTGGTGGTCTTCGGCGGACGCCAGCGCGAGATCAAAGTCTACGTCGAGCCGGATCGTCTGCGCGCTTACAATTTGTCCGTGACGGAAGTGACGAACGCCCTGCGCGCGCAGAACCTCGAACTGCCCGGTGGGCGTCTCGATGAAGGCGCACGCACGGTGACGCTGCGCACGCTCTCGAAAGTCACGAAGGTTGAAGATTTCAACAACATCGTCCTCGCCACGAGGAACAATTACCCGGTCAAGATCAGCGACATCGGGCGCGTCGAAGACAGCGGCGTTGACCCGCAATCGGCGGCGTCTCTGAACGGCGTGCCGTCCGTCTCCTTAGGCATCCGCAAACAGTCGGGCGCAAACACCATCGCCGTCATCAACGGCGTCAAGCAGCGCATGGCCGAGATCATGCCGCTCTTGCCGCAAGACCTCAAAGTCGTCGTCACGCGCGACCAGTCGGAGTTTATCGAGACGAGTCTGCACGCCATTGAGGAGCACCTGGTCGTCGGCGGCCTGCTCGCCGCCCTGATCGTCTTCCTGTTCCTCTGGAACTTCCGCTCGACGATCATCGCCGCGCTCGCCATCCCGACTTCGATCATCGCGGCCTTCGCCATCATCGCCGCGCTCGGCTACTCGCTCAACCAGATGACGATGCTCGCGCTGACCCTGATGGTCGGCATCGTGATCGATGACGCCATCGTCGTATTAGAGAACATCTACCGCTTCGTCGAAGAGAAGGGGATGCACCCGTATCAGGCGGCGATTGAAGGCACGAAAGAGATCGGTCTGGCCGTCATGGCGACGACGCTCTCGTTGCTCGCCGTCTTCATCCCCGTCGGCTTTATGACGGGCATCGTCGGTCGCTTCATGTCTTCGTTTGGCCTGACCTCGGCTGCGGCCATCGCCGTCTCGCTCATCGTCTCGTTTACGCTGACGCCGATGCTCGCCGCACGCTGGATCAAGCCGCCGAAAGAGTCCATCACGCCCGAAGGCGTGCCCGGCGGGGCAGGCGCGGCGAGCGGCGGCGGCGACTCGGACGACCATAACAAACACGCGACGCCGCTGGTTGACAATCCAGCCGAAGCGAATCAGGCGAAGCCGCACGCGTCTTCGAAGGGCGGGCGTTTTTATCGCCCGATTGATCGCTCTTACATGTGGATGCTCCGCTGGTCTATGGCGCACCGCTGGATCGTCGTGGTCGTGTGCGTGGTGGTCGTCGCCTCGATCTGGCCGCTCTACAAGTACGTCGGCTACAACTTCCTGCCGGACGAAGACGAGTCGGGCTTCTCCGTGAGTTTGCGCGCGCCGCAGGGCACGAGCCTCGCGGCGACGCAGTCGGTGTTGGAGCGCGTGGCGCGCGACGTGCGCGAACAGATTCCCGGCGTCGAACTCACGCTCGTCAACGCGGGCGG
>DASQDV010000063.1:0-2084 GCA_035633995.1 Pyrinomonadaceae bacterium
CGGGTGCTGGCTCTCTTCTGGGCTGACCATGACATGAAACTGGACGAAGCGCTCGCCGTCGCAAGGCGTGAGCGCGAGTCGCGCGCCGACATTTATACGAGCGACGCGCTGGCGTGGTGTCTCTACAAAAAGGGACAGTACGCGGAAGCCAAAACGGCCATTGATGAGGCGCTCCGGCTTGGCACGCGCGACGCCAACATCAACTATCACGCGGGGATGATCTACCGTGCGCTCGGTGAACGCCGCGCGGCCACGAAACACTTGCAGCTTGCGCTCAAGATCAATCCTACATTCGACGTGCTTCAAGCTGAGGTTGCGCGGCAGGCGTTGCGCGCCCTCGCCGCCTGAGGGGTTGAGGTGACTTTGATGTTCAACCGCTCGAAGCCGACTCCCGCTCGCCGCGCCGCCGCGTTAACCTGTTCTGCCATACTCCTCGCGATAGCGATGGCAGGCTCGGCGTCGGCTCACCCGCTCGGGCAATTCACGATCAATCACTTCTCCCGCCTCGAAGTCGGCACGAATCGCGTCAACGTCCGCTACGTTGTTGACATGGCCGAGATTCCCACGTTTCAAGAGTTGCAGGCGATTGGTAGCAACGGGAATCAGGCATTGAGCGCGGGGTTGGATGCCTACGTGGAGCGAGCCGCCGCGCGCTACGCCGACGGAATACTGTTGACGATTGACGGAGAGCGCGTGCCGCTGCAAGTTGTCGCGCGCAAGATTTCGCTGGTGGCGGGCGCGGGCGGCCTGCGCACGCTTCGTATCGAGTGTGACTTCGCAGGAGATCTGGCAGATGTCGCGCCCGCCGCTGGCGAGATGGCAAATCAAACGCGCCGCCTCAAGTTTGAGGATACCAATTACAGCGAACGCGCGGGCTGGCGAGAGACTGTGGTTGTCCCCGCCGCCGGAGTTTCCGTTTACGACAGCACCGCGTTCGGCACGGCGCTGACCGACGAGTTGAAAGTTTACCCGGAAGACTTGCTGGCCGCGCCGCTCGACGAGCGCACAGTTGAACTCTCTTTCACGAACGGCGTGATTCCGGCGAACGCCGCTGCCCTGCGCGCACGCGATGGTCGCACACTGGGGCAGGCACGGGATCGATTCGCGGAGTTGATCAGCGTGCAGGAGTTGACACCGGCTATCGCCCTCTTTGGCCTTCTCATCGCCGCCGCACTCGGCGCGCTCCACGCCTTTTCTCCGGGCCACGGCAAGACGGTCGTCGGCGCATACCTCGTCGGCTCACGCGGGACGGCGAAGCACGCAGCCTTCCTCGGTCTCACTGTGACGATCACGCACACGGCGGGCGTCTTCGCGCTCGGACTCGTGACCCTCTTCGCTTCGCAATACATCGTTCCCGAACGCCTGTTCCCGATCCTCGGCGTGGTCTCCGGCGGGATCGTCTTGGTGATGGGACTCAGTTTGTTCACGAGCCGATTGCTAGCCGCGCTCGGTCTGAGGTCGCACGATCACGGGCACACGCACGGAGACGAACACGCGCATGAGCACACGCACGATGCGGCGCACAGCCACGCATATGAACACACGCACGACGGCGATCCGGCGTTGCCGCATTCACACGGCGGCGGGCGAGTTCACTCTCATCTCCCGCCCGGAACCGACGGCAGCCGTGTGACGTGGCGCAGTCTGCTCGCGCTCGGCATTTCCGGCGGCTTGCTGCCATGTCCTTCGGCGTTGGTCGTGCTGCTGTCGGCGATCTCGCTGCACCGCGTCGGCTACGGCATGCTGCTCGTCGTCGCTTTCAGCGTGGGACTGGCCGGAACGTTGACGGCAATCGGGCTGGCGTTTGTTTATGCCGGACGCTTCATCTTGAATCGCGCGGGAGCAGGCGTTAACCGTCTGGCACGCGTCCTGCCGGTTGCGAGTGCGTTCGTCGTGGCCTGCCTCGGCGCGGCGCTCTGTTACGAAGCGCTCGGACAGGCGGGCATTCATCTGACAGACCTGATCAATTCCAATTTCGCCTTTGGCGAGACCGAAGCGGGCGGCGAGCAGACGCTGGCAACGATGGGTGCATGGGCGGTGCTCGGTCTCGGTCTGGTCTTCGGACTCAAGCACGCCACCGAAGT
>DASQDV010000064.1:0-3993 GCA_035633995.1 Pyrinomonadaceae bacterium
GAGCATCACGTCGAGCGCGAGGCGCACGGGGTAGCCTTTGATCTGCACGTCGCCCTCCTGCATGATGTTGAAGAGGCCGACCTGAATCTTTCCGGCGAGGTCGGGCAGTTCGTTGATGGCGAAGATGCCGCGATTGGCGCGGGGCAGAAGGCCGTAGTGGATCGTGAGTTCGTCGCTTAAAAGATGCCCGCCCTTGGCGGCCTTGATCGGGTCAACGTCGCCGATGATGTCGGCGATGGTCACGTCGGGCGTAGCGAGTTTTTCGACGAAGCGCGCGTCGCGTTCGACCCACACGATGGGAGTCTCGTCGCCCAATTCTTCGATGAGCGCGCGACCGTAGGCGCTGATGGGGCGAAACGGATCGTCGTTGACTTCCGAACCGGCGATGGCCGGAATCCGTTCGTCGAGCAGGTTCGTCAACTGGCGTATGATGCGGCTCTTGGCCTGGCCGCGAAGCCCTAACAGGATCAGGTTGTGCCGGGCGAGGATGGCGTTCGTGATCTGCGGCACGACCGTCTCGTCGTAGCCGACGATGCCGGGAAACAGGCGCTCGCCCGCGCGTAGTTTCGCGATGAGGTTCGCGCGCAACTCGTCTTTCACCGTGCGCCCGACGTTGTAGTTCTGCTGCTTCAATTCGCCTAAAGTTTTTGCCTGTGCCATCGTATAAAAACCCGTTCCTTGTCGTTTGCTGATTTCAAGTTTCAAGTTTCAGGTTGCAGGTTAAAGAATAGAGTGCTTTTCAGACTTGAAACCTGGAACCTTTCCCGTCAAATTTTCAAAGGCGACGCTTCCCACTCCTCTTTCGTCATCCCGTACCAGAGTTGGTCGAAATACTCGCCCTTCGTGTAGATCATGCGGCGCAGCGCGCCCTCGCGCCGGAAGCCGAGTTGTTCATGCAGCGCGACGCTCGCCGCGTTGTAACTGTGAATCGAGACGGATACCTTCTGATACCTGCGCTCCTCGAAATAATACTTGAGCACAATCGCGACGGCCTCAGAGGCGTAGCCGCTGCGCGCGTGCTCGCGCGCGATGTGGACGCCGTACATGAACGTGCCGTGCTGCGGGTCGCAGTGGTGCGTCGAGATCGTGCCGACCGCGCGCCCCTTCGTATCTTCGATGAGCCACAGGAAAGCATCCTGCTCAAGCACCTTGAGCGATTGCTGCCGCAGGTAATCCCGCACGCGCTCCTGCGAGACGGGCGGCCAGACGAACTCCAACGTCCGCGCCGTCTCGCTATCGAGATTCCAGCGGAAGAAGGTCTCCGCGTCCGACAACTCGACGCCGCGCAGACGCACTTTCTTTCCCTGCCAAAAATTCATTCGTGACCGTGACCGTGTTTGGCGACCGTTAAACTTCGAGTTTTGCCATACGACGCGAAGCCGCCGGGGCATCCGTGTCGCTGGCGACAAAGTTCCCGTCGGCGGTTCGCGCGACGAGGTTATCAGCTTCGAGTTTTTCCAGATGCGCGACGACGGCGCGCTCGGCCATCGCGTGCGCTTTCGGATTTACGTCCGTGTAGACACGCGCGACGATCTCTTTTGGCACGGACGCGCCCGCGCCGACGGCCTGCAAAATGTTGGCTTCGCGTTCGAGCCGGTGCGCGAGGTACTCCTCGATCTTCGCGCGCGGACTGGCGACCGCTGCGCCGTGCCCGCCGAAAAGGACGCGTATGTTCGGCAGAAGCTGGCGGTAGCGTTCGAGCGAGGCGAGATAATCGCGCATGTTGCCTTCGGGCGGATCAATTAAAACCGAGCCGAGTCCGACGATGTTGTCGCCCGTGATGAGCGCCTGCGTGCGTGCTTCGTAAAAGCTGAGATGGCCGCGCGTGTGACCGGGCGTGTGCATCGCGCGCAAGCTTAGTGAAGGCTCGCCCGCGAGTTCGAGCACGTCGCCATCTTCGATGAAGCGATCCACGCGAACTTGCCCGCGCAAAGTTTCCGCAGTCAGACGGTGCGCGGCGACGGGGACGCGCCCGCCGAGATGTTCAAGGAGCGCGCCCGTGCCCGCGACGTGATCCGGATGATGATGCGTCAGGATGATCTCGCGTAGCGTGCGGCCTTCCGCTGCGAGTTCGTCAAGGCACGTGGCGAGCGCGGCCTGTTCCTCTTCGTAGGGCGAGCCGGGATCGAGTATGACAAGCTCGCGGTGGCCGACGATATATGCGTTCGTGTGCGTGGCGGGCGGCTTCGTCGGCGTGCGCAAAGGAAAACAGATGAAGCCGGGCATGAACTCGATGCGCCGCACCGGCTGGCCGTGCGCCTGCGGCACACTCAAAAATCGCCCGGCCATATCTTCGGTCAGACCGCCGCGTAAAACTTTCAGCGCGTGCAGCACGGGCGGCGCGACGAGCGCGTCGTAATTCTCCCAACGCCTGACGGCCTGCGACGCCCCCGTCCATTCGCCCGACTCGAACTCGGCTGTCAGGACGCGCGGCTCCTGCTTGCGCGGGCAGCGCGCGAGGAAGAACCAGGTGTCGAAGCGGCGCGGGCTGAAGGGCGGCGTCACCCAGCGCCCGGCGAAAGTGAAGTCGAGCGCGTCGAGCCGGAGGCCGTAGTGCGCGAGCAGCTCGGCGAACGTCATGCGCGCCGACGTGAGATCGTCGAGGACGGAGGCGAGTTGCCCTTTCGTCAAATGTTCCGCGCCGCGCGCGACGAGCACGCCGAGTTCTTCAAACAACTCGCGCGCCGCGCACGCGATCATCGCGGCAGTTTCCGTATCGGCAGCGTGCTCGACGACTACGTCCGCGTCTTCCGCATCGCGTTGCCCGCCGGGAATGGCGTAGAAGCCGCCGAGGAAAGCCAGACGCTCGCTGCGCCGCGCCCAGAAGATTTGCGGCTCGCTGTCCGGTTCCGCGTCGCGCAGGAGGATGACGGCAGCGGCATCCTTCGGCACGGCGTCAACTTTTCGCGGCGCGTTCGTCGTCTCGATTTGCGATTTATCTACGGACATTTTCGGATGAAAACCGGCCTTCGCGGGAGGCGCAAAAGAGCGCGCTCCAAAAATTTACGACCGCCGTTTACGGGAGTGTGGAAGTATAGCATCAACGTCCGGCCAACGCCTGTTCGACACAAAAAGGCAAAACTAAAAAGCGAAAGCGGAGGTCAGGCGTTCGCGCCGTCAACCCCCACTTTCGCCTTTCCGTTTCCTACTCGCGCGCGAACTTTACTACTACTACTACTACTACTGGCGCGGCCTGACGGTGAGAAAGACGCTCGCGCCACGACGATTGACGAGCAGGAGCACGGGGCGCGTGCCCGTTCGCCCGATGGCCTCGTTCAAGCCCGCGCCCGTGCGGACGGGCTGGCGGTTGACCTGCATGATCACGTCGCCGCGCCGGAGTCCGGCGTCGGCGGCGGCGCCGCCCGGGTCAACATCCATCACAACCACCCCCTGCGCGCTCGATTGCAATCCCAACTCTCCGGCGAGTTCAGGCGTGAGCGGCTGCACGCGTATGCCGAGCCGTCCCGTCGCCTCGCCCGCGCCTCCGGCACCGCCGCCGCCCGAATCAGAGCCGCCCTCTCCGCCGCCGCGCGCCTCCTGTGTGAACTCGCCGAGCGTGGCGCGCACCTGCTGCTCGCGCCCGTCGCGTACGACCGTCAGCGTCACGTCCGACCCCGGTGCGGTGCTCGCGATGCGGTTGCGCAGGGCGTTCACGTCGTTGACCGCCGAGCCGTTGACGGCCGTGATCACGTCGCCCTGTTTGAGCCCGGCGCGTTCGCCCGCGCTGCCCGGAGTGACCGCGCCGATGATGACGCCGCGCACCTCTTTCAAGTCGAGGCTCGCCGCGATGTCGGAAGTGACTTCCTGAATCTGTATGCCGAGTTGGCCGCGACGCACACGTCCGCCCTTGATCAACTGCTCCATCACGCCCTTCGCCATGTTCGAGGGGATGGCGAAGCCGATGCCGATGCTGCCGCCGGTGGGCGACAAAATCTGCGAGTTGATGCCGATCAGTTCGCCGCTCGTGTTGACGAGCGCGCCGCCGGAGTTGCC
>DASQDV010000065.1:0-2750 GCA_035633995.1 Pyrinomonadaceae bacterium
AGCTTCTCACAAGATGCTTAAATCTATTCACGATTCACGACTGACGATTCGCGTTCAACTACTTTCGGCACACGTCACTACTGGTTCTGGTAGGTGTTGCCGTTCGTGTCCTGATAGACCCACGTGTGGCTGGTCGTGACCGTGCGGTCAGCCACGATGTCCGAGCGCAGGCGGATGGTGATGAGCAAGACCGCCGTGTCGTTCGGCGCGAGTTCGTTAACGCGCCATGTGATGCGTCGGGAATCGCCCGGTGCGTCCTGCGTGCTGAGCGCCGGATTCGACGAGACGAACTGCAAGGCGTCGGGGAACAGTTCGTTGACGACGATGTTCTTCGCTAGTCCCGCGCCCTCGTTGATGAGCACGAGACGGTAGAAGAGCATGTCGCCGGGCGCGGTAGTGTCCGTCACCTGTTCGGTGCGCACGCGCACGCGCGGCGCGGCCACAGTCAACACCGTGCTCGCTTCGCTCGCCGCACGATTGGTGCTGACGGAAGTTGCCACGACGTTATAGGCATACTGCTGGCGGTCGGCGGTCGAACGCGGAATCTCCACGCGCATGAGCAGAGGGAACTGTCCGCCGCGCGGATCGATTTGGGTGGTCTGCGTCACGCTCGGCTCGGATTCCTGATGCTGGCCGTCGCCGTTGGTGTCTGCGTAGAGCGTGCCCCCGGGCGCGCCCGGCGCGGTGATGCGCAGGCCGTAAGCCTCCGCGTAGTTGCCGGGATTGCGCACGACGAACGGGATGAAGATCACGTCGCCGGGCGTGACGGTCAGGCCGGGCGAGACGGGGTCAATGCGCGCGCGCGGCACGCGCCCGATGGCGATGCTCGGGCCGTCGTAGTTCGAGGCGGTCGGGAGGCTAGCGGTGCGCAGCATGCCGCGCCCGATGGGGCCGGAGGCGGCGAGCGCGTTCGGCACGGCGCGCAGCGTGACGGTAATTTCGCGCGTGGCGCGCGCGTCGAGTTCGCCGAGACTCCAGATGGCCGTGCGCGAGGGATTGTCGTAGTAGAGCGGCAGCGGGCTGGCGCTGACGAGTTCAAAGTCGGTGCTGAAGACGAAGTCCGTGCGCGAACTGCGCGCGGGCGAACTGCCCGTGTTGCGCACGGTGATCGTCTGCGTGAAGGTTTCGCCGGGCTGGACGCTCTCGCGCGACACGCCCGAAGAACCGGAGAGCGCGGCGGCGACCACCGTGATCGCGGCGTTCGTCACGCGCTGGATTTGATAATCCGACTGCGAGGCGGCGCTCACGATGAAGGGGCGCTGCTGCCCGTCGCCCGCCGTCTCGGGGATGCGTATGTTCAGGAGCACTTCGAGGTTCTGGCCGCGCGCCAGTTGCGGCGTGACGAGGATGGGCAGCCCCGTGTCCTGCCCGCCCGAAGCGAGGCTGAACGTCGGTTGATACTCGGCGGGCAAATCCGTCCCCAGGCGGAACTGATCCTCCTTGTTGCCGGTGTTCGTCACGGTGAGCGGCAACTGCACGGCCTGGCCGGGCGATGCGGCGAGCGCGGCGCGGCTCAAGGCCAGGTTAAGATTCGGCACTTGCTTGACCGTCAGCACGAAGCCTTCCTGCCCCGACGGCGCGCTGTTGACGACGGGCGGCGCCGTCGTCACGCTCTCGTTCGGCTCGGCGCGTGCGACGAGCACGGGCGTCGGCGTGGGTCGCGCGGAGACGAAGGGCGTCGGCGTGGCCACGGCCCCCTGCAGGCCCGGGCGAGACGGCGTCGGCGTCGGGCGCGGCGCGGCGGGCGTGTTGACCGCAACCTGCGTGTCGGTCGTGGTTCGCTGTGGCAGGTTACGACGGCTGCGACGGCTGCGGCGTGTGGGGGTGGGCGCTGCCGAGTTGGAGTTATCAATCGTTAGCGTCGGCGTCGTGATCACGGGAGTGGGCGTGGCGCGTGCGATTTGCGGCGTGGCCGTCGGTGTGGCCGTCGGTGCCGGCGTCGGGCGCGTGCGCGGCGGCGTAGACCTGCCGATGAGACGCGCGACGGGCGTTGGGGTCGGCGTCGGCGTCATACAGAGGGTGGTACGAGTGGGCGTCGGCGTCCCCTGTGCGCGCTCTGTTCTCGCCGTCGAGGCGGGAGTCGCCGTCGGCTGCGGTGCGGCGGTGCCGCGCGCGGCGATCTCGGTGCGCGCGGCTTGCAGTTCGCCTTCGTAGATTTCGACGAACGGCGTGTCGCGGATCGTGCGCAATCTGGCGACGACGCTTTCGGCATCCGGCAGGCGGCCTTGCGCGATGTAGGTGCGCCCGAGCCAGAGCAGCGTCAGGTCGGTGATAATGCTGTTCGGGTAGGTCTTGAGAAAGTCGCGGAAGACGCTGGCGGCCTGTTCGAAGCGCCCCTGATTGTAAAAGTTCTGCCCTTTGGTGAACATCGCTTGCTCGACATCGGGGGGCGTGTCGTCTTGCCGTGCGGCAGTCGCCGTCGGCGCAGGGGGCGTCGCAGCGGCTTTGGGGGCAAAGGCGAGAGCGGACGTGGAAGGCGCGCACAGAAGCGCAGCCGCAAGCGCGAGCGCGCTGAGTTTATGCTGCATCATGAAACCAGTAATCCTCCGGCAGGAAGGTACAAGAAGTTTTCGCTTGTGTTGTAAAACTCGCCCGGCATTCAAGTGCAGACGAGGGCATGAGTTGTCTGAGCATCGTTTTCCGGCGTGCGCCACTATACAACCTTCGCACGCACCGGACAAGAACCGAAAACTTTAATTTGATAGCCGCGCGACAGCGCGCCGAGGCCGCTTACCCGCGCACGCGCTGCC
>DASQDV010000066.1:0-7634 GCA_035633995.1 Pyrinomonadaceae bacterium
TCGGATCAACCGATAGAACTCGCGGGCGAGATTTCGCGTCTCAAGGGGCGCGTCGTCGCCGTCGGCCTCGTCGGGATGAACGTGCCGCGCAAGATTTATTACGAGCGCGAACTGACGCTCAAAGTTTCGATGTCCTACGGGCCGGGTCGTTACGACGCGGAATACGAGGAGCGCGGCCACGATTACCCGTTCGCCTACGTGCGCTGGACGGAGGGGCGCAACATCGAAGCCTTCCTCGATCTCGTCGCGGCGGGCAGCGTCCGCATCGCGCCGCTCATCACGCACCGTTTCTCTATCGAAGACGGCGAGCGCGCCTACAACCTGATCGCGGGCGAGACGAAAGAGCCTTATCTCGGCGTCGTGCTCGGCTACGACACGGAACGCGAACTCGTGCGCAGCATCGAACTGCGCCGGAGCGATGGGCAGACAGGCGGCGACACGGCGGCGCGTGCGGCGGGCGTCCGCGTCTCGATGATCGGCGCGGGCAGCTACGCGCAAAAGTTTCTGCTGCCGAACTTCAAGGCGAACGGCGCGGACTTCGCATCAATCGCGACGGCTTCGGGCATCTCCGCGCGCGGCATCGGCGAGAAGTACGAATTCGCGCGCGTCCTCTCAAGCGCGGAAGAGGCAATCGCGGACGGGGGCGCGAACCTCTGCGTGATCGCCACGCGGCACGATACGCACGCCGCGCTCGCACGTCGCGCGCTCGAAGCGGGGCGGCACGTCTTTGTCGAAAAACCGCTTGCGTTAAATGATGAGGAGTTGAACGGCGTGCTTGAGGCGGCGCGTGCGGCGCACGGCGCGAGTTTGATGGTCGGTTTCAACCGGCGCTTCTCGCCGCATGCGCGTGCGTGCGCCGAAGTCTTCGCCGCGCGTCGCGAACCGCTCTCGATCCTGTATCGCGTCAACGCCGGGCGCATCCCGCGCTCGCACTGGGTTCAAGACCCGCGTGAGGGCGGCGGGCGCATCATCGGCGAAGTCTGCCACTTCATCGACCTGATGCAGTTTCTGACCGGCGCTCTGACAACGCGTGTCTATGCCGAAGCGATTGCCAGTCGCAATCAGGAGATGGTTGACGAAGATTCGGTGATGATCACGCTTCGTTTCGGCGACGGCTCGAACGGAACTATCGCCTATCTGGCGGAGGGCGACCGCGCGCTCCCGAAAGAGCGCATAGAGGTTTTCGGCGGCGGCAAAACTTTCGTCATCGAAGACTTTCGCTCCGCCACGCTCTACACGGGCGGGCGCGAACGTCGCCAGACTAAACTGCGCGCGCAGGACAAAGGGCAGGCCGAAGAGGTGCGCGCCGTCTGCGCGATGGTCAGGGAAGGCGCGCCCGCGCCCATCGCTCTCGCTGATCTGGCCGCCACCACGCGCGCCACCTTCCGCATACGCGACTCCCTGCGCACAGGACAACCGATGGAAGTGGCGAGCGACGAATGACGAGTGACAAGTTGAAAACAGAGACTTCTCCTGCTCGTCGCCCGTCAGCGGTCAGCGGTCACTGAATTTTTATGTGTGGCATTGCCGGAATCATCAGCCGCCACCCGGAGCGGCGCATCGGCGCGATGCTCGCGTGTATCGAGCATCGCGGGCGCGACGACGAAGGTGTATGGACTTCTCCGCCAATCGAGGCGCAGGAGGGGCGGCGCGCCTCGCTCGGCCACAGGCGACTGTCGATCATTGACACGAGCGAGGCCGGACACCAGCCGATGCAATACGCCGACGGGCGCTACTCCGTCACGTTCAACGGCGAGATTTACAACTACCGCGAACTGCGCAGGGAACTCGAACAACGCGGCCAACGCTTTCGCACCGATTGTGACACCGAAGTGCTGCTCGCGGCCTATGCCGAGTGGGGCACCGATGCGCTCGCGCGTTTGAACGGCATGTTCGCCTTCGCCCTCTGGGATGCGCACCGCGAGGAGTTGCTGCTCGCGCGCGACCGCCTCGGCATCAAGCCGCTCTATTACGCCTTCGGCGCGAAGGATGAGAACGGCGCGCAGGGTCGTGCGGCGGCTGACGCGAGCAAGGTTGACGGTCAATCATTCGTCTTCGCCTCCGAGATCAAAGCCATACTCGCAACCGGCCTGGTCGAACGCGCGCTCGACACCGAAGCGCTCAATCAATATCTCACCTTCCTCTGGACGCCCGACCCGCACACGGTCTTTCGCGGAATACATAAACTCCCGCCCGCGCACTTCCTCATCTGGCGTGCCGGAGAGATAAGCGTGCGCGAGTGGTGGGATGTGTCGTTCGACGAGATCGAGGAGGACAGAAGCGAAGAGTGGTGGCGCGAGCGCGTGCTGGAGACTCTGGAGCGCGTCGTGGGGATGGAGATGGTCGCGGACGTGCCGCTCGGCGCGTTCCTCTCGGGCGGCGTGGATTCGTCTTCAATCGTCGCTTTGATGAATCGCCACAGCGACGGGCGGCGCGTCTCCACCTACACCGTCGGCATCGAGCAGGCGGACTTGCGCTACGACATCATCCCCGACGACGCGCGCTGGGCGCGGCAGGTCGGGAAACTTCTCGACACGGACTATCACGAGTTGATGCTCCAACCGGACGTGTGCGACCTGCTGCCAAAACTCGTCTATCACATGGACGAACCCGTCGCCGACCCGGCGGTCATCACAAGTTATCTCGTCTCGCGCGCCGCGCGCGAAACTCTGACGGTGCTGCTCTCCGGCGTCGGCGGCGACGAAGTCTTCGCGGGCTACCCGCGCCAACTCGCCATGCGTCTCGCGTCTGCGCTCGACCCCGTGCCCGCCGTCCTGCGCCGCCCGCTGATGTCAAGTTTATCAAACGCCCTGCCCGGCGGCCTGCCCGGCAAGTTCACCGCCCCCTTGCGCAACGCCAAAAAGTTCGCCCGCTCCGCCGCGCTCGATTTCGAGGAACGCTACCTCGGCTTCGGCACCTACTTCACCGACGCCGCCAAACGACGCCTCTACACGGACGATTTGAACGAAGCCACGCGCGACGCGGACGCCTACCGCGAACACCGCCGCCACTTCGCACGCGCACGCTCGGCCGCGCCGCTCAACCGCCTGCTCTACGTTGACCTGAAAACCTTTCTCCCCTGTCTCAACCTCGCCTACACGGACAAGACCTCGATGGCTGCCACACTCGAAGTGCGCGTCCCCTTTCTCAACGTCGAACTCGTCGAACTCGCCGCGCGCATGCCCGTCAACCTGAAACTGCGCGGCCTCAAACGAAAATACATCTTGAAACGCGCCGCCGAAAGCTTACTTCCGAAAGATGTCGTCTGGCGCAAAAAAGCGGGCTTCGGCGCGCCCGTCCGCTCATGGCTGCGCGGCGCACTGCGCCCGATGGTCGAAGATTTACTCTCCGAAGAAACCGTCCGCCGTCGCGGCCTCTTCCGCCCACAAGAAGTCCGCCGCATCATCGACGCCAACCTCTCAGGCCGCGAAGACTACAACCTACAGGTCTTCCAACTCCTCACCCTCGAACTCTGGCAACGCACCTTCACGGACTAACCCGCCGCCGCCGCCGGGCGCGCTCCGCACCCCTCCGTAAATGGCTGGCGACGTAGTAACGCCACGTTCGACAGCCTTGGACGTTTTGCCCTAACAAACAGCAACATACTATTAGGACACTACCCGCGCAGTCGGTCGCTTGTCGGGCGCGAATGGGGCGTGTTACTTTCGGTGTTTCGCGTGGGGCGGTGGTTTTCTTCTGTAGCGTGTGTGAGGCGCGTTGCAGGGGTGGGGCGGTGCGCCGCCGGATGGGCTTTCGATGAGTGATCAGGGTAACAATTTGAAGGAGCAGGTGCGGGCGTTCTGGCAGGCGAACCCGTGCGGGACGAAGTTTACGGATGCCGAGATGGGGTCGCGTGAATTTTATGAGCGCGTGGCGGAGCATCGCTACGGGACGGAGTGGCACATTCCGTCGGCGGCGGCGTTCGGGCGGGCGCGGGGTTTGAAGGTGCTTGAAATCGGGTGCGGGTTGGGGACGGATGGGGCGCAGTTTGCGCGCGCGGGCGCGGATTATACGGGCGTGGATTTGACGGACGCGGCGGTCGGGTTGGCGCGCAAGTGTTTTGAAGTTTTCAATTTGCGCGGTGAGTTTCGCACGGCGGACGCGGAGAATCTGGATTTTGCGGACGAGTCGTTTGACATCGTCTATTCGCACGGCGTCCTGCATCACACGCCGGACACGGCGCGGGCGGTCGGCGAGGTGCATCGCGTGCTCAAACCGAATGGCCGCGCGGTCGTGATGCTTTATCATCGCAACTCTTACAACTATCGTGTGAACATAGGCGTGCTGAGGCGCGCGGGTGCGCACTTGTTGAAACGGGAAGCGGGGTTGAAACTGGCGCATCGTTTGACGGGCGAACCTGTAGAGTCTCTGCGCGAGCACGCGGCGCGCGTGAAAGAGGATGCGGAGAGTTATCTCGCGCCGGGCGAGTTTTTGAACCGCAACACGGACGGGGCGGGGAACCCTTTGGCGCGCGTCTATTCGAAAACGGAGGCGCGCGAGTTGTTCAGGGAGTTCGCCGAGGTCGAGATGGCGACGCACTTTCTGAACAAGCGCTGGCTGCCGCTCGTCGGCAATATGTTGTCGCGCGGGTTGGAGGCGCGGCTCGCGGCGCGCTGGGGCTGGCACCTCTGGATTTACGCGCGCAAAGGAATGGCGAAAGCTGCTTGACGAATAAGCGTAGCATTTTGGTGACGGGCGGCGCGGGCTTCATCGGCTCGCATCTGGTCGAACGCCTGCTCGCGGAAGGGGCGTGGCGCGTGACGGTCGTGGACGACTTCAACGACTTCTACGACCCCGCGCTCAAACGCACGAACGTCGCGCCGCACCTGACGCGTGACGATTACAACTTGATTGAAGCCGACATACGCGACCGCGCCGCGATGGAGAGAGTTTTCGCCGACGGGCAATTCGATTGCGTCGTGCATCTGGCGGCGCGTGCGGGCGTGCGCCCTTCCCTGAGCGAGCCTTTCCTGTACGCCGAGACGAACATCACCGGCACGCTCAACCTGCTCGAAGCGTCGCGCCAAGCGGGCGTCCGGCAGTTCGTCTTCGGCTCGTCTTCATCCGTCTACGGCATCAACGCGAAAGTGCCTTTCGGCGAAGACGATCCGATTCGACAACCGATCAGCCCGTATGCCGCGACGAAGACGGCGGGCGAGATGCTCTGCCACACCTACGCACACCTGCACAATTTGCGCACGGTCGCGCTGCGCTTCTTCACCGTTTACGGCGCACGCCAGCGCCCCGATCTGGCGATCCATAAATTCGCGCGGTTGATCTCCGAGGGCAAGCCCATTCCGGTGTTCGGCGACGGCACGACGCGGCGCGACTACACTTACATCGAAGACATCATCGCGGGCGTGCGCGCCGCCATTGACTACACGGCGAGCGATTACGAAGCGATCAACCTCGGCGAATCGCGCACGGTGGAGTTGCGCGAACTCATCGCGCTCTTAGAGCGGGAACTAGGCCGCGAAGCCCTGATCGACCGTCAACCCATGCAGCCCGGCGATGTGCCGCAGACCTTCGCCGACATCTCCAAAGCGCGCCGCCTGCTCGGCTATAACCCGCAGACGCAGATCGAAGATGGCATCCGCCGCTTCGTCGCGTGGTTCAGACGGGAAACGATGAACGCGGAACGATGAACGATGAATAAGAAGTCCGTCGCCCTTGTCTTTCGCGTTTCGCGTTCCGCGTTTCGCCTTCATCATTTATGAAAGAGCGCCTGTTGCAGTATCTCGCGTGCCCCGTGTGTGAGGGCGAGTTGGAGTTGGCGTCGGTCGTGGAGGCGGAGGAGGCGCGCGGGTGGAGGGAGATTTTAGAGGGGGCGCTGGCGTGCGGGGTTTGCGCGCGGAGGTTTGCGGTCAGGCGCGGCGTGCCGCGCTTCGTCGAGGCGGGCGAGTTGGAGCGCGAGAAGGCTGCGACCGCCGAAAACTTCGGTTGGCAGTGGCAGCATTTCACGCAGGAAGATGCGCGCTACGACGAACAGTTTCGCGGCTGGCTCGCGCCCGTCGCGCCCGAGTTTTTCAAGGACAAACTTGTGCTCGAAGGCGGCTGCGGGAAGGGGCGGCATACGCAACTGGCCGCGCAGTGGGGCGCGCAGGATGTCGTCGGCGTAGACCTGAGCGGCGCGGTCGAGACGGCCTTTGCCGCGACGCGCTCGCTCCCGAACGCGCACATCATTCAAGCCGACATCTATCACTTGCCGCTCCGGCGGCGCGCGTTCGATTACGCCTTCTCGGTCGGCGTGCTGCATCACCTGCCGCGACCGCGCGCGGGCTTCGTCGCGCTCTCGACGCGCGTGCGGCGCGGCGGCCATCTGTCGGCGTGGGTTTACGGTGCGGAGAACAACGAATGGATCACGCGCTGGGTCTCGCCCCTGCGCGAGCGCATCACTTCGCGCATCGGTCGCCGCTCGCTCCTGCACCTGTCGAAGCTGCCGACCGCCGCGATGTATGCCGCGACGAAACTCCTGTACGCGCCTTTGAACCGCAGCGCGCGCGGCGCGGCACTCGCGCGCCATTTGTTTTACAATGACTACCTGAAATCAATCGCGGGTTTCGGCTGGCGCGAGCAGCACACCATCGTCTTCGATCATCTGGTCGCGCCGACGGCCTTTTACATCTCGCGCGCGGAGTTTGAGGAATGGTGGCGCGAGATCGAAGCGACCGACGTGGAGATCGGCTGGCACAACCGTAACAGTTGGCGCGGCTTCGGTCGTGTGGGAGGGCGCGCCGGGGGCGCGCAGGGCGAAGATGGCGAGTGAAGTTAAAGGCGCGGATTTAACGGCGTTGCCGCAGGAGATGGAGCGGCACACCTACGCGATCATGTACGAGGTCGAAGGCTCGCACTGGTGGTTCGCAGGCCGCCGCCGCATCCTCGAAAGTTTTGTCAAAGAGATCGTCGCCAATTTGAATTTGCAGGGACGCACGCCGCCGCGCATCCTCGACGTGGGCTGCGGCACGGGCGCGAACCTTGAGATGCTCGCGCAGTTTGGCGATACGCAAGGCGTAGACGTGTCGGAATCGGCGCTCGCCTTCTGCCGCGCGCGCGGTTTGCATAACGTCCGGCTCGGCGCGGCGGAACATTTGCCTTACGCCGATAGTTCATTCGACCTCGCATGCGCGCTCGACGTGGTCGAACATCTGGACGATGACTTGAGCGGCCTCAGTGAAATGCGGCGCGTGCTGCGCCCGGACGGGCGGGCGCTCCTGTTCGTCCCGGCCTTCATGTGGCTGTGGGGCGTGCAGGACGACGTGAGCAATCACCGCCGTCGTTACACTCTGCCGCAACTGACAGAGCGCGTCCGCGCTGCCGGGTTTGAAGTTGAGCGCGCGACTTACGCGAACATCACACTCTTCGCGCCAATCCTCGCGGGACGCCTCCTGATGCGTGCGACGGGCGCACGCCCCGCGTCGGAAAACAACATCAACGTGCCGGCCTTAAACGGCGTGCTCGGCCAACTCTTCGGCGCGGAGCGTTTCTGGCTGCGACATCTTAATTTTCCCTTCGGCGTCTCCGCCGTGTGCGTGGCGCGGAGGGTGGAGTAGTGATGAGAGTTTACGAAGAAGAAGAGACTTTGAAGCGGCGGCGCGTTGACGTGCGGCGCGACGGTGCGGACGGCGACGGCGAGA
>DASQDV010000067.1:0-9967 GCA_035633995.1 Pyrinomonadaceae bacterium
CAATTCGCGGCTTGCGATAGAAGCCCTCTTTGAACGCCTTCGAGGTGAGACGGACGAGATTGTGATAGCCCGCGCGGTCACGCGCGATGAGGATCATGTGGTTGTAGGGTTTCTCGCCGCGCTTGGTCTCGGGCTTATCGAAGCGGCTGCCGGGAGCCATGTAAATCTCGCAGCCGATGAGCGGCTTGATGTCGTGCGCGCGCATCTCTTTGTAGAAGGAGACCGCGCCGTACATGTTGCCGTGATCGGTCATGGCGCAGGCCGTCATGCCGAGTTCGCGGACGCGCTCGGCGAGCGGCTTGATCTGGATCGCGCCGTCGAGCAGTGAATAATCTGTGTGGAGATGTAGATGCGCGAAGTTATTCTTTGACATGATATGCAGTGGCTTGTCGCTCGCCTCGCGCCAGATATTGTGGTAGCGCGGGCGTTGGAAGTTTTAGGCCATCTGCGCCGGTCTGTCAATCATCTCCCACCCTTGAGTTATTTTGTGGAATAACGAGCGATGCTGCTCTGGGTCTGCGAAACTTGTCGCAAGGCAGAGCAGCATCGCCCCACAAATCCGAAATCACTTCTTGTCAACCTGAGAGTCAATTGGACGAGCCGGGCTATCGGGCGGCGCGTCCGGGTCGCCCACGGCCTGCCCACCGGGCGAGACACCATGCGCGGCGATCTCGTGTCCGAGATGGCGTGACATGACGCTGTGCCTGCGCCCGTAGAAATAGTAGATGAGGAAGCCGAGGCCGAGCCAGATGGCGAGACGTACCCAGTTGTAAGCGGGCAGCGAGAACATCAGGATGGAACACGTCACGATGCCGAGGACGGGGACGAGCGGCACGAACGGCGCGCGGAACGGGCGCTCCGCTTCCGGGTGCTTCTTGCGCATGATGAGCACCGCCGCGCAGACGATCACAAAAGCCATCAGCGTACCGATGTTGACGAGTTCGAGCAGCACGTCAATAGGGAGGAACGCGGCCAGAATCCCGACGAAAATGCCGGTCAGGATCGTTGACTTGTAGGGCGTGCGAAACTTCTCGTGGATCGCGCCGAAGAAGTTGGGCGAGACGAGTCCGTCGCGCGCCATCGCCAAGAGCACGCGCGGCTGGCTGAGCATCATCACGAGCAACACGGAGGTGATCCCGGCGACGCCCGCCGCCGCGATCAACCCTTGCGCCCACGGCAACCCGACCTGCTTGAACGCTTCCGAGACCGGCGCGTTGATGTCCAACTGGCTATAGTGAACCATGCCGGTCAGGACGGCGACGACTGCGATATACAGGATGGTGCAGATGACAAGCGAAGCGACGATGCCGATGGGCACATCGCGCTGCGGGTTCTTGGCCTCTTCGGCGTGCGTCGAAACCGAGTCGAAGCCGATGTAGGCGAAGAAGGCGAGCGCCGCGCCCGCCAGCATGCCGAGCGGTCTGCCGCCCGCGTCCACCTGTCCGGCGACGGGAGTGCCGAAGAAGCTCAAGCCGGTGAAACCGTAGGGCGCGAATGGATGCCAGTTCGCCGTGTTGACGTAGAACGCGCCGACGCCGATCACAAAGAGCACGGCGGCGAGTTTGACCATCACCATCGTCGCGTTGAAGCGTGCGCTCTCTTTGATGCCGACGACGAGCACGGTCGTGACGAGGGCGACGATGCACACGGCCGGCAGGTTGATGATCGAACCCGTCGCCTCAAGGTGCATGAGGTTTGTGCTGGTGGCGTTATATTGCAGCGCGGGGCCGCTCAAGGCTTTCGGCAGTTCGACGCCGAGCAGTCCCAGCACCGATTGAAAATACCCAGACCACCCGTTAGCCACCACCGCCGACCCGACTGCGTATTCCAGCACCAAGTCCCAGCCGATGATCCACGCGAACAATTCGCCGAGCGTGGCGTAGGCATAGGTGTAGGCCGAACCGGCGACCGGCACCATCGAAGCGAACTCGGCGTAGCAGAGCGCGGCGAAGATGCAGACCAGACCGGCGGCGACATAGGAGAGCATGAGGGCTGGCCCTGCCGTCTGCTTGGCGATGGCGCCCGTCGAGACGAAGATGCCCGCGCCGATGATCGCGCCGACGCCGAGGCTGGAGAGACCGACCGGGCCGAGCACACGCCGCAGCCGGTTCTCACCCTTCGCCTCTTCCAAAAGCATAGCAAGCGGTTTTCTTGAAAAGTATTGGTTTGCCATTAAAACATCTCCTTGCTCATCGTGAGCAGTCAGTTATTTCTTGGGACGAAGTATTTTGCCGAAGGTGTAGAAGGTGAGGGCGAGGATGAAAAACCACGCACTAATCATAAATACCCACCCGCCGATGGTCATCGTGGGCGCAGCCTCAACCGGCGGGCGCTCGGTTGCTTGAAAGAGTGCTAATGCGATTAGCCCGATTAAGTTCGACATGATTATCTCCTTACGTCTCGTTGTTGAACCTGAGAGTGGTCACGCCGTGATTTATCTTTGTGCCGGGCAGAAGTAACCAGCCGTAATAAGGGTAAGAAAGCAGACGGCGGCCATGCCGCAGCCCACACTCGTCCCTTTTATATTGGTGACACTTCTCAGCCCCGACTCAGAGGTAAGTCGGCACTAAGCCAGAGGTGTTGGTCGGTTAGGTATTTTGCGGCGGGGCGCGCCCGGGCGGAGATGAAGTGAAGAAGTATGAGTAGCTCGGTGAAGTGTAAAAGTTAGATAAAGGAAGTGATTCGTCGCTGGGCGAGCATAACGCGGTCTGACCCAGAGCAGAACTATTCCATACAGGTGTTAAGACTTTAACCCCATTATCATCGTGAGCATTTGGCTCTATGCTTACGATAAAGAGCGTACTTCCGGCAAAGGCTATTTTATCCTCGATTACATCAAATCGTTTCAGGCTCTCTTGCAGCGATGAAGATGGAAAAGGAATTAAGCGAGGACCAATGCCATCAGAAATGCACAGAGAAACGAGCGAGGCAAAGATGACCGACACCCTTGCGAGGGAGCCGATGAAGATGTTTTCGGTTTGTTTCATCTGTGCCGTCATCGGTGCAATAGTTTGCCCGCGCGTGTTGCGACAATAAGTGTGACTCTATGTTCAGGAGGGTAAGTGTGTCAATACTTTTACGCTGCCCTGCAAAAATTGGCTGCCGTTTTTCTTGTCGCATGGTAGCGGGTCGGTTCGAGCTTAGTGCCTCGTATTTATCGTCCTCGTCATTTGAAACTCACCCGCTACTACAACTTCCGAACGAAGCATTTGCCCGGCAGTTGCCTGATCAACTCGCGCATCTCAAGGCCGAGCAAGATACCTGTCAACGCCGAGACGGATAAATTGCTTGCGCTGACGAGCGCATCTATGTGCATGGCTTCATCAGCGGAGAGTAATTTCATCACCGCGCGCTCACCCTCCGATAAATCTACGGGGAGCGTCTGCTGCCCGGCCACGCCCGCCTTCTTCTTCGACGGTTCGGGCGGCAAAAGACGCGCCGCTATTTCCGGCGGGAGTTCGGCGGCCACGTCCTGCCACTGCTGGACGAGTTTCGCGCCCGCGCCTTTGATCAGGTAGTTCGTGCCGAATGAGTTGCGCGAGGTGATGTTTCCGGGAATTGCGTAGACTTCGCAGTTTGTTACAGAACGCCGGTCAATCATTCACTGTCGAGTTAAACCTTACAGGCCATTCCTGACATTCCCGCAACTGCGAAAGCGCAAGTGTGCCGTGTCGCTTGCAGCTTTTATTTAGACACTCTCTCTCCCTAAAAAGATGTTGACATCCGAAAGCGGCAGAATGTATAAGGCTATTGTCGTAACGCCCACGTTGACGAAGTTCTCACAAATGTCGACAACTTCATACTAAATAAACATTTCAGATGAATGCGAGAGATAATCTCTCGGTTACTTGCCCTACGCGATTTAGCGAGCAAAACCCACTCGGAGATTTAGACACTGCGAGTACATTGCGGTTTCTCGAAATCCACCTAACAGCGCAAAGTAGAGCGCCTATTAGGATTTCAAAAATCTTTGAAACACATTGTGACAGCTGAGTGATCAGTTTTCGAGTAAGACAAGGGAGAATCACAATGACAGCATATAAGTTTGCTATGTCGAAGTCGTTGATAGGTTACGGATTCTTAAGCATAGCTTGCCTGATAATTATTGCTTGGTCGGTAAATTCTTACTACTCGGTTGAAGCTGGAGCGGTTTCATCAGTTCAGCCCATAATAATTCATAATCAAACCCAGTCTCTTCAAGTTGCAAAAGCTGAATTAAACGGGAAACTGCTCCATTTAGCTGTAAAAAATGGGTACAGCAAGAACATTGATTGGTTTAGAATTTCCTTCGGAAACCGTGAAAGTATCGAAGCTGATTTTACCTTCGCAGAACCGTCCTCACTTGCTCCGGGTGAGAGCTACGAAGATGCATACTCAGTCGAATCCAGCCCAACGGCCACGCTGAATGTCACCGTTGTTTCGGTTATGTTTGAAGATGGAACGTCTGACGGAGATGCAACCTACGCTAAAACAATAAAAGAAAAGCGTGCGGGACAAAAAATGCAGTTAAAGAGGCTTCTTCCTCTTCTGCAAAAAGCTATACATGCTCCTAACAGCAACGCAGCTTCTGTTCTACAGAACTTAGAGGCGGAGCTAGCGGAGATACAAGAGGCAAACGACAACACAATATCTGAAAGTAAGCGGGTCGGCCTTCGCAATGCTAAGGAAAGAATCCTGAATGAAGTTCAAAGAATCAAACAGATGCAAGTAAGGGATGTCAGCAAAGATGTACGACAGGATTTGATTCCTATCAACGCTCACTACGAAAAAATCCTCACCAAGCTAGAAGCATATGACTTTTAGCTAAAGAGTCTCAACCATTCCTCGTGCCTGAGACATATCTTATACCTCGAATATAGAAGACAAAACATATGCGGCGCGCCATTGCACAATTAGCTCTGCTGGTTTTCTGCTGTACTACTGCATATGCCGATTGTGCAGTAGACATGTCTAGCACTCATACAACTAGAGACGAGATCACTCAAGAGTGTCGCCTGAACTCAGCCGGGAACGCATACGTAATCGTTAAGAAGTGACGTGGCAAATTATATGGACAGGAATCGCTTCCCCGTTCGATAGTAAAAACCTTGATATAACTGGTAAAGGAGAATGCAGCAGTGGCGGTTTTTCCCTATAAAATGCTTTCCTATGTTCTTTTCTCCATACACCAAAAGTAATGGACAAGTGTTCGCGCAAGATAAAGCGAATCAGTATATCTCGAACAACCAATGCCTTCAGCGGCCAACTATAACGCACGAGAAGTCAAACGAAAATTGTAACTCCGGCTCTGACTGCGGAGACTTCTTCGCCGCCTCTTCCGAGTCTAAAGATGACGCTACGGCATCTATTGAACCGGGCGGCGGGGGCGGGTGTAATGACGCCTGCGACCCTAACCAGCGCATGTATTGCGGTTCAATCGGCGGCCAGTGGTCAGAGTGGGATTGCAGTTGCCTCCCCCTTAACTCTCCCATTGTCATAGACGTGGTAGGCGATGGGTTTAACTTAACGGACGTTGCGGGCGGCGTCTTCTTCGACCTGAACGCCAGCGGCACGCCTCAGCAACTATCGTGGACAGCAGCGGGTTCGGATGATTCGTGGCTTGCCCTTGACCGCAACAGCAACGGCACGATTGACAGTGGTGCGGAACTGTTCGGCAACATCACGCCACAACCACAGCCGCCCGCCAGAGAACATAAGAACGGTTTCCTCGCGCTCGCAGAGTTCGACCGCGCGGGCGGTGGCAATTCAGACGGCATGATTGACAGCCGCGACCCCGTCTATTCCTTGCTCCGGCTCTGGCAGGACGCGAACCACAACGGCCTGTCCGAAGCGGGCGAACTGCACACGCTCGCCGCGCTCAGCGTCGCCTCAATCGCGCTCGACTACAAAGAGTCGAAGCGCACGGACGCCTACGGCAACGCGTTCCGCTACCGGGCGAAGGTGACGGATGCGAAGAATGGGCGAATAGGCCGCTGGGAGTGGGACGTGTTCCTCACGAGTGCGCCGTAGGCGTCGGAAAAAACGGAGCGAAACGACAGCCGCCTCACAGCTTTCTCACGAAACACTTGCCCGGCAGTTGCCGGACGAGTTCGCGCATCTCAAGGCCGAGCAGCACGCCGGTCAACTCCGGGATCGGCAACTTACACGCCTCGCTGAGCGCGTCTATGTGCAAGGCTTCGTCCGTCGAGAGCAATTTCACTACGGTGCGCTCGGCATCGGACAAGCCTGCCGGAAGCGTGCTCTGCTGCGCCGCCGCGCCCGCCCTCTTCTTCTTCGACGGTTCGGGCGGCAGGAGGCGCGCGGCGATCTCCGGCGGGAGTTCGGCGGCCACGTCCTGCCACTGTTGGACGAGTTTTGCACCCGCGCCTTTGATCAGGTAGTTCGTCCCGAACGAATTGCGCGAGGTGATGTTTCCGGGAATCGCGTAGACTTCCCGGTTCTGCTCCATCGCGAGCCGCGCCGTGATGAGGCTCCCGCTGTTCTCAGCCGCCTCCACCAGCACCGCGCCCAGACTCAACCCGCTGATGATGCGATTGCGGTACGGAAAATTTTCCGGGATCGGCGGCGTCCCCAGCGGAAACTGCGAGACGAGCGCGCCGCCCCTGCTCAAAATTTCTTCCGCCAACTTTTCGTGGTCGCGCGGGTAAACCTCGTCAACGCCCGTGCCGAGGACGCCGACCGTGCGCCCGCCCGCGTCAATCGCGCCCCTGTGTGCCGCCGCATCAATGCCGCGCGCAAGTCCCGACACGATGGTCACGCCCCGCGCAGCCAGATCGCGCGCCAGCATCAACGCCACGTTCTGCCCGTAAGTCGAACAACGCCGCGAGCCGACAATCGCCACCGACGGCGCATCGAAGCAGGCCGCCCAGTCGCCGCGCGCGTAGAGCGTGATGGGCGGGTCGGCAATCTCGCGCAGGAGCGCCGGGTAAGCGCCGTCGTCCAGAATCAGCACATCTGCGCCAAGTGCGCGCGTGCGCTCAAGTTCGCTCTCGGCCACCGCATGCCGGTCGCGCAACAGGATGCTCTCGACCGCCTCCGGCTTCAAACGCAGACGTTCCAACTCCGCGCGCAACGCACCGAACACGCCTTCAGCCGACCCGAAGCGTTCCAGCAGACGCGCCGCCGCGCGCGGCCCCACGCCGGGCGTCATGTTCAAAGCGATCCAATCTCGCATAGTAGCTGTTAGTTGTTAGCTATTGGCCGTTAGCTGTTGCGTGCTGCGCGGAGTTGGAGTTCACAGCTAAACGCTAACAGCTAACAGCTTTTTGGCGGAGGCGTGTGGGAATCGAACCCACCTGAGCCTGTTCTCACAGTCTCACAGACGGTTTTGAAGACCGCGCCATTCACCAGAACAGATGCGCCTCCGAAAAGTGGGTAATTGCCTGAAACCCTACGCGCCGCGACCGGCACCTGTCAAGCATCGTACCCGCCGCAAACGCCGCTCCGCTCGCCCGCCCGCGCCTTGACTGGAGGGTGTCAAACCGTTACTATCTTTTTTCGAACGCTCGTTCGAAAAACTGTAACAGTGCACATGGACGCGTAATATTTGATCGAACTTATCGGAGTTGGAGATTGATGATTAATTTTGAAACGAAACCCGAAAGCTACAGGCATTGGAAGCTGGAGATAGACGGCGCAATCGCCACCTTGACGATGGACGTGCAGGAGGACGAGACGCTGGCCGAAGGGTATAAGCTGAAACTCAACTCATACGATCTCGGCGTTGACATCGAACTCGCAGACGCCGTCGGGCGCTTGCGCTTCGAGCACCCGGAGGTGCAGGTGGTGGTCGTGACGAGCCTCAAGCCGCGCATATTTTGTGCGGGCGCGAACATCTACATGCTCGGCACGTCTTCGCACGCCTTCAAAGTCAACTTCTGCAAGTTCACCAACGAGACGCGCTGCGCCATCGAAGACGCCTCGCGTAACTCCGGCCAGCGCTACGTCGCCGCACTGAACGGCACGGCCTCCGGCGGCGGCTACGAACTCGCCATCGCCTGCGACGAAATCTATCTGGTGGACGACGGCAACTCAGCCGTCTCGCTGCCGGAAGTTCCCCTGCTCGGCGTGCTGCCCGGCACGGGCGGACTCACACGCCTCGTCGACAAACGAAAGATTCGACGCGACCGCGCCGACGTGTTCTCCACGCTCGCCGAAGGACTCAAAGGCAAGCGCGCGAAAGAATGGGGCTTGATCGACGGCTATTTTCCGACGAGCAAGTTTCAGGACGCGATTGATTCTCACGTGCAAAGTCTCGTCAGGACGAACGGCTCGCGAGGCACGGCGCAAGGCATCAAGCTCAACCCGCTCGAAGTCGAAGCGAGCGACGAGGGGCGCGCGTACAAGTACGTCAGCGTGAAGTTGAACCGCGAGAAGCGTTATGCAGATTTGACGGTGCGCGCCCCGCAGGGCGAACAGCCTTCGACCGTCGAAGAGATCGAACGACTCGGCGACGCCTACTGGCCGCTCCAGGCCTACCGCGAACTCGACGACGCGCTTCTGCACCTGCGCATGAACGAGCTTGAGATAGGCCTCGTCTGCCTGCGCACCGAAGGCAGGATCGAGGACGTGCTGGCGATTGATAAAACGCTCGCCGCCAACAAAGAGCACTGGCTCGTGCGCGAGATCATCCTGCACATGGCGCGCGTGCTGCGCCGTCTCGACCTCACGGCCAAGAGTTTCTTCGCGCTCATCGAACCGGGCAGTTGCTTCGCCGGAAATTTGCTCGAACTCGCGCTCTCGGCGGATCGCACCTACATGTTGAACGACCCCGATGCGACGGTCGAAGTCGCCACAAGCGAGTTCAACGCGGGCGCGCTCCCGATGTCGAATGGGCTGACGCGTCTCCAATCGCGTTTTCTCGTCGAGCCCGAACAGGCCGATAAAGTGCTTAAACATGAGGGCGTGTTCGATGCGGAGGCGGCGGAAGAGGCCGGACTCGTCACCTTCGCGCCCGACGATCTCGACTGGGAAGACAAGATTCGCGTGGACATCGAAGAGCGCACGTCGCTCTCGCCCGACGCTTTGACGGGGATGGAAGCCTCTCTGCGTTTCGCGGGGCCGGAAACGATGGACACCAAAATTTACGGACGCCTGACCGCGTGGCAAAACTGGATTTTCCAGCGCCCCAACGCCGTCGGCCCCGAAGGCGCGCTCACGAACTACGGCAAGCCGACGCAGGCGCAATTCGACTATAAAAGAACTTAGCTTCAAGTTTCAGGTTTCAAGTCTGAAATTTGTCCTGACCTGAAACCTGAATCTTGAAACCTGAAACTTCAAAGGGTTAATCATGAGCATGAATTTATACGAACGCATCCCGAACAATGTGAATTTGTCGGAAGACAAGCGGCTGCAACGCGCGCTGGAGAAGTGGCTGCCCAACTACCTCGACTGGTGGCGCGAGATGGGGCCGGACGGTTTTCAGGACAAGGAAGTTTACCTGCGCACGGCCATCAGCGTTGACGCTGACGGCTGGGCGAATTTCGATTATGTGAAGATGCCTGATTATCGCTGGGGCATCTTTTTAAAGCCCGCCGACCCGAACGCCAAAGTCGGCTTCGGCGACAACTACGGAATGCCCGTCTATCAGGAAGTGCCCGGCGAGTTTCGCAACGCCCTGCGCCGCATCATCGTCACGCAGGGCGACACCGAACCGGCCTCCGTCGAACAGCAACGCGAACTCGGCAAGACCTGCCCCTCGCTCTACGACCTGCGCAATCTCTTTCAGGTGAACGTCGAAGAAGGACGCCACCTCTGGGCGATGGTTTACCTGCTGCAACGCTACTTCGGGCAGGACGGGCGCGACGAGGCGGACGAACTGTTGCAGCGACGCAGCGGCAACCCCGACAAGCCGCGCATCCTCGAAGCCTTCAACCAGCCCTGCGACGACTGGCTCAACTTTTTCTGCTTCACGATGTTCACAGACCGCGACGGCAAATTCCAACTCGCCGCGCTCGCCGAATCGGGC
>DASQDV010000068.1:0-5058 GCA_035633995.1 Pyrinomonadaceae bacterium
CAGTCAACCAACAATCCGAGCGAAGTTTTGATCAGAGTGCCGAAGCACGGCAGCAGCGACGAGGCGCAGACGCAGGCACAGGTGGATGTCGGGCAGGCGCGTGCGATTGAGGCTTTGGAATCGCTCGGCGTCAAAGCCGGGGATCGGCGAACGGACGCCGTCGGCGAGGTGGCCGGGCGCGCGCTGCGCAATCAGGCCATCGCCGTCACGCTGCTCGCGCTCGTCGGCGTGCTGCTCTACATCGGCTCGCGCTTCGAGTGGACTTACGGCGCGGCGGCCGTCATCACGGTCTTCCACGATGTGCTCGTCACGCTCGGTATCTTCTCGGTCATGCAGTGGGAGATTGACCTGACCGTCATCGCCGCGCTCTTAACGCTCGTCGGCTTCTCCGTCAACGACACCATCGTCACGTTCGACCGCATCCGCGAGAACTTGCGCCTGCACCGCCGCACCTCGCTCTACGACCTGACGAACGAAGCCATCAACCAGACGCTCTCACGCACGATCATCACCGCCGGACTCGTCTTCTTCTCCGTCCTCGCGCTCGTCGTCTTCGGCGGCGACGTGCTGCGCGGCTTCTCGCTCGCGCTCTTTATCGGCATCATCGTCGGCACCTACTCGACGATTGCCATTGCCACCCCGCTCATGGTCTGGTTCCAGCAGCGTCTCGAACCGTCGAAGCGCGCGACGGTGACGAAGGACGCGGGCGCGAGCACCACTGCCAGCGCCGCAAACCCCAGAAGCGCGAAGGCCAAAGCCGCAGCGCGCGGCTCGCAACGCACGGCGCGTTCATAAGCAGCGCCGCCGGGTTACGTCAGGTTAAGAGTACGTTAACCGGAGATTTTTACGCTTGACTTGAGCGGGCATCGCGACATAGACTGAGCGCGTTGCTGGCCCAATTAAATAGCTCGAACAAGAACGCTCCCGTCCGCGCGCCCTCGTGTCGCTGACGGTTGACTCGCGTGATTGTAGTTGTTTGCCGGAAGTGGTCGGTAGGCCGATCTGTTTCCCTGCGCAGCGTGTGTGAAGGACGAACGGTTGCGCGCTTCTGAAGCGCCCGCTCACCCGCCGCTGCTGCTAACCCCCGCTATAAATTTTAAGTTTCAATTTAATCTAAGGGCACGTTTCGCGTACTGACGTTTTGGGAACAAATGTTTCTCAAAGGCATCTAATGAAGTGATATTTCACGCCCCTGATCCATTGGCACCGGAAGTGGGAGGAGAAAAAGATGTTCGATAGTTTAGTCGAGTCCGGTTCGCACAAGGACGATCTTGCGCGCAAAGGCTCGTTTTTTCTTGGGACGTTCGCCATCTACGCGGTCATCCTGCTGGCGCTCGGCGTCCTCAGCGTCTATCTCTACAACGAGAGTTTGCCGAGCGACAATCTTGAGTTGATGACGATGGTGGCACCCGTCCCCGTCCAGAATCAACCCGAACAGCAGCCGGAACAAAAACAGGAAGCCAAGCCCGCCGAGGCGACGCCCGACCGACAGGTGGCGACGCGCACGGAATTCGTCGCGAGCGCGCTCGACCCGACGAAAGTGCCGGAGAAGGTCTCGGCCGTGGCGAGTAAAGTTCCGCCGGTTCCGCCCGGAGGCGCTGTGCGCGGCACGTCTAATACCGACCCGGTCGGCGGCAACACAGGCCCCATCGGGCCCGTCGGCCCCGGTTCGGGAGGCGTGGGAACAGGCACGGGCGCTGGCCCCGTCGTTCGCGTGGACGACGACCCTGCGCCGCCGCCGAAACCGACGCCGACGCCCCCGCCGAAACCGCGCGCGCCAATTTCCGGCGGCGTCCTGAACGGCAAGGCGATCAGCAAGCCGCAGCCCGCTTACCCGGCGATTGCCAAGGCCGCACGCGCTTCGGGGACGGTCACGGTGCAAGTCACCGTTGACGAGTCCGGCAAGGTCGTGAGCGCACGCGCCGCCGGCGGGCATCCGCTGCTGCAACAGGCGGCGGTGCAGGCCGCCTATCAGGCGCGCTTTTCGCCGACGCTGCTTTCGGGGCAGCCGGTGAAGGTGAACGGCGTTATTACTTACAACTTTGTGCTTCAATAATTGGGTGCGAAACATCGTCGGAATTACGGGCGCGTTCGGCGGTCTGCTGGTTTGACGCCGCCATCCCCTGCTCCGGCGCGACATGACGCGCTCACGCTATAGTGCATCCAAAAATTTGTGGAGGGTTCTACCGTGACAATTTCAATGAGTTTGCTTGCCACCAAGATTCTGGGCTTTTTCGCGTTCCTGTTTCAGGAGGGCGCCGGGGGCGCCAACGAGACAGCGCATGCGTTTACGATGAGCGAGATGATCAAGAATCTCGGCCCCGTCGCCATCGCCGTCATCATCATCCTGCTCATCATGTCTATGTACTCCATCGCCGTGATGGTCGAGCGCTTCCTGACGTATCGCGCGGCCAAGGCGCAATCGCGTGAGTTCGCCCCGCGCGTGGCGCAGGCTTTGAAGAACGACCGCATCGAAGAGGCCATCAACATCAGCGACAAGCACAAGAAGTCGCACCTCGCGATGGTGGTCAACGCCGGGTTGCAGGAGTTTCGCGCGCACGAGCAATCAACCGAGATTTCGGGCGACGAGATCGAAGCCTCGAAGCGCGCATTGCAGCGCGCCATCGCCATCAAGAGCGCGGAGTTTCGGCGCGGCCTGTCCGGACTCGCCACCATCGGCTCGACCGCTCCGTTCGTCGGACTCTTCGGCACGGTGTTCGGCATCATCGCCGCGTTCACGGGCATGAAGAACGCCGAGAGCGCCGGTATCGGCGCGGTGGCGGGCGGCATCGCCGAGGCGCTTATGACGACGGCTCTTTCGCTGGCCGTGGCCGTGCCCGCCGTGTGGATGTTCAACTACTTCACCGGCAAGGTTGACGGCTTCGTCATCGAGATGGACAACTCGGCTTCGGAGCTGCTCGACTACTTCCTGAAGAACCGCACGCGTCGCCTGAATCCGTAACCGGCGAGGTCAGGCGCGTTTCGCAATCAGACCGACGTTCGCGCTCTCCCCGCGCTTTGGCGGGAGGGCGCGTGTGTGACGGCGACGTTCCTTGTCCGTGTTGAATGGAGAGTGATTTATGGGAATGGCAGTAGGCGGTGGCAACAAGTACAACTCCGAGATCAACGTCACGCCGATGGTGGACATCATGCTGGTGCTTTTGATCATCTTCATGGTCATCACGCCGCTGTTGCAGTCGGGCGTCTCCGTCGCGCTCCCGAAGGAGATGAACAATCCGGAAGTTGATCCGGCCATCATCAAGGAGTCTTCGGTGGGTGTCGCCATTACGAAAGACAACGAGTATTACAGCGGGAAAGATCGGGTCGAATCCGTCGATCTGGTGGATAAGATTCAGAAGGCGATGGAGAACAAGAAGCCCGAAGAGCGCATCGTGTACGTCAAGAGCGACGTGAACGCCAACTACGGCAGCGTCGTCGAAGTCATCAACACCGTGCGCCAGGCGGGCATCGACCAGATCGGCCTCGTCGCCGATAAGAAGAAGGGCGGCGGCGCTGCTGCGCCCGCCGCACCCGCGCCCGCCGCCTCGCTCTGATGCGGAGTTGTAAAACGCAGGGCACGAAAGCGACCTTCTCTTTCAGCGCGGCTTGATCGCGCCTAAATCGCAGTCGGAGGATTTTAAGGTTATGGGAATGAGTATGGGAGAGGGAAAAAAGGATGGCGGCTCGACTGCCGTTCCTTACATCAACGTGACTCCCTTGATCGACGTGTTGCTGGTGCTCCTGATCATCTTCATGGTCATCACGCCGCTCAAGCCGACGCGCTTCAAGGCGCTCGTGCCGAGCGAGCCGCCGCCTTCGACCGAGCCGATCAAGCCGAATCCGCTCACGCTCGTCGTCTCGATTGAGAGCGATTTTTCGCTCAAACTGAACCTCGACGGCGCGGGTTCGACCAACGACACCGCGCCGCTCAGCACGCGGCTCACGCAAATCTTCAAAGAGCGCCGCGACAACCGCGCCTACGAGCCGGGCAAAGAGAACCGCATGGACCTGCCCGAAGAGGAGCGCATCGCAAAAGCGGTCTTCGTCAAAGCGCCGCGCTCGCTCAAGTACGTCGAGGTCGTCAAGGTCATCGACGCCATCAAGGGCGCGGGCGGCAACCCGATTGGGTTGCAGATCGACGATCTGGCGCAGTGAAGTTTTAACATTCAACGGATGGCAAGCGACGAGCTGAAACTTTTGCGCCGCTTGCCATTCGCGTTACCCGTCCTCTTAAAAATTTTTAACATCTTCCTTCGGGAGCCATTAAACAGATGAAACTCTCTCAGTCGAGAACAACCCTGTTGCTGTTGGTCTTGCTGGTCGCGTGGGCGTCCGCCGGTTGCGGGATGGTCAACAGTATTCGCGCCAAGAATCAGTTGAACGAGGGTGCGCGCGCCTACAAGGCCGGAAGATTCGCCGAGGCTCAGCAGCATTTTGAAGAGTCGCTCAGGCTCAATCCCGAACAGAAGAACGCGAAGTTCTTTATCGCGCGCTCGATCCACGCGCAGTACCGTCCCGGCGTCGAAGCGCCGGAGAACGTCGCGCGTGCGAAGCGTGCGATCACGGCTTACGAGGAAGTGTTGAAAAGCGAACAGGCCAACGACGAGGCTTACAACGCCGTCATCTACCTCTTCAACCAGCTCAAAGACGAGCAGCAGGCGCGACAGTGGCTCACCGCCCGCGCCGAGATGGATTCGATTCCCGGCGAGAAGCGTTCGCAGGCCTACACGCTGATGGCGAGCAAGGAGTGGAACTGCTCCTACACGATCACGGAACAGAAGGACAACAAGCAGACCGTGATGAAGGACAACAAGGCCATCATCCAGTACAAGCAGACGAAGGAGCAGGCCGCTTTCCACAAGGCGATGAATTGCGTCAACGACGGCATGGCGCGGGCCGAGCGTGCCGTCAGTCTCGACCCGAACAGCGAGCAGGCGTGGTCTTACAAAACCAACCTCCTCCTCGAACACGTCAAACTGGCCGAGATGGAAGGCAACAACGACAAGAAGGCCGAATACCAGAAGCAGGCCAGCGCCGCCCAGCAGAAGACTTCGCAAC
>DASQDV010000069.1:0-3414 GCA_035633995.1 Pyrinomonadaceae bacterium
CCGACGATGGGCGCGCTGCACGAAGGCCACCTGTCGCTGGTGCGCGAGGCGCGGCGCATGTGCGACGTGGTCATCGTCTCGGTCTTCGTCAACCCCAAGCAGTTCGCGCCGCACGAAGACTTTACGCGCTACCCGCGCGACCTCACCAAAGACACGATGGCGCTGGCCGACTACAACGTGGATTACATCTTCGCCCCGCCCGCCGAAGAGATTTACCCGAAAGGTTTTTCCACCCACGTCGAGGTCGAACGCCTCTCCGAGCAACTCGAAGGCGCGGCGCGTCCCGGCCACTTTCGCGGCGTCGCCACCGTCCTCACCGTCCTCTTCAACATCGTCCGCCCGGACTTCGCCTACTTCGGCCAGAAGGACGCGCAGCAAACGCTCGTCGTCAAACGCCTCGTGCGCGATCTGGCCTTCGACACGGAGATCGTCATCCTCCCCACCGTGCGCGAAGACTCCGGCCTCGCGCTCTCTTCGCGCAACGCCTACTTGGACGCGGAAGACCGCCGCGCCGCCGCCGTCATCTACCGCGCGCTCGCGCACGCCGAAGCGGCCTACGGCGAGGGCGAGCGCAACGGCAAAAAACTCGCCGACATCGTTCGCGCCGACATCGAAGCCGAGCCGCGCGCCGAGATCGAATACGTCAGCGTCAACGACGCCGACACGCTCGAACGTCTCGACCGGCTCGACGACCGCCCCGTCCTCATCGCCGTCGCCGCGCGCCTCGGCAAGACGCGCCTCATAGACAATATCGTCCTCAACAAGGTGAACAAGACCGGCCAACTCGTCATGCCCTGACAAAAGCCGTGAATCGTCAAAAGTCGTGAATCGCGAATCGTGAATCGTGAATAGAAAAATCCCGTCTGCTTCTACTCACGATTTACGATTCACGTTCTGATTGTCGTCTCCATTTCAGTCCCGCCCCTCTCTTCATATAAAATCAGCGAGATGTCTGAACGAACCAAACAGAAAGCCCATATCGAATTCACCCTGAACGGCGAGAGCGTGGAAGTGGCGTTTGCGCCGCACAAGACCCTGCTCGAAGTCCTGCGTGAAGATTTGAACCTGATGGGCACGAAGCACGGCTGCGAACTCGGCGAATGCGGCACCTGCGCCGTGCTCCTCAACGGTCGCTCGGTGCTCTCGTGCCTCGTGCTCGGCCTCGACGCCGAAGGCCGCAGCATCGAAACCGTCGAAGGCATGGCAAGCCCCGCCGGGCTTCATCCTTTGCAGGAAACTTTCGCCGACACGGGCGCAGCCCAGTGCGGCTACTGCACGCCCGGCTTCCTGCTCGTGGCGAAAGAACTGCTCGCCGCCAACGCGCGACCGACCCGCGAAGAGATCAAGGAAGCCCTCTCCGGCAATCTCTGCCGCTGCACGGGCTACATCAAAATTTACGAAGCGGTCGAACTCGCCGCCGCACGCATGCGCGGCGAAGAGTTGGAACTCCCGCGCGAAGCCGTCTACGGCCTCGACTAACACAGACGACACACCGGAAACCAGATGACCAGCAACAACGGACACAGCAACGGCGCGAACGGCGGCGCGGGCAAGAAAGATTTAAAAGTCGTCGGGCGACCCTTTCGCAAAGTTGACGCGCGCCAGAAATGCACGGGTCAGACGAAATTCGCCGACGACATCGTGCTGCCGCGCATGCTCTTCGCCAAGCTCCTGCGCGCGCACGAGCCGCACGCGCGCATCGTGCGGATTGACACCTCGAAGGCGCGCGCTCTGCCCGGCGTCCATGCGGTGATTACGGGCGAGGATTTGCCGACGACTTATGGCATCCTCCCCGTCAGCCAGGACGAGCACGCGCTCTGCACGGATCGCGTGCGCTTCATCGGCGACCCGGTCGCGGCGGTCGCCGCCGTTGACGAGGACACGGCGTTCGAGGCGATGAACCTGATCGAAGTCGAGTACGAACGACTGCAAACGATCACGAGCATCGAAGAGGCCGTGATGATCGACGAGCCGCGCGTGCAGGACTACGGCGAGAGCGGCAACGTCCACAAGAAAGTCCATCTCGAATTCGGAGACATGGACGAAGGTTTCGCCGAGGCCGACCACATCCGCGAAGACACCTTCTTCTACGAAGGCAACACGCACCTGCCGATGGAGCAGCACGCGGCGGTCGCGCACTTCGACCCGGACAACAAGCTCACGCTCTGGAGCAGCACGCAGACGCCGCACTACGTCCACCGCGCGCTCACCAAAGTCCTGGGTCTTCCCGCCGCGCACATCCGCGTCATCGCCACGCCGAACGGCGGCGGCTTCGGCGGCAAAAGCGATCCCTTCAACCACGAAGTCGCCGTCTGCAAGCTCTCGATGATCACGGGTCGCCCGGTCAAAGTAACTCTCACGCGCGAGGAAGTTTTCTATTGCCATCGCGGACGCCACCCCGTCCTGATGCACGTCAAGACCGGCGTTAAACGAGACGGCTCGATCACGGCGATGGATTTTCAGTCGTTCCTCGACGGCGGCGCATACGGCTCTTACGGCGTGGCCTCGACCTTCTACACGGGCGCGCTGCAAACCGTGACTTACGAAGTGCCGCGCTATCGCTTTCGCGGCCTGCGCGCCTTCACCAACAAACCGCCCTGCGGCCCCAAGCGCGGGCACGGCACGCCGCAGCCGCGCTTCGGCCTCGAAGTTCAACTCGACAAGATCGCGGATGATCTCAAGCTCGACCCGGCGGAGATGCGCTTGAAGCATCTCGTCAAACCCTACTCGCTCACCGCCAACTACCTGCGCATCGGCAGCATGGGACTCGGCAAGTGCATCGAGAAGATCGTGGAAGGCTCCGACTGGAAAAATAAGTTCAGGAAGCTCCCTTACGGCAAGGGCGTGGGGCTGGCTTGCAGTTCCTACATCTGCGGTGCGGGGTTGCCGATCTACTGGAACAACATGCCGCACTCCGGCGTCCAGCTCGGACTTGACCGGCAGGGCGGCGTGCGCGTCCAGTGCGGCTCGACCGACATCGGGCAAGGGTCTGACTCCGTTCTCGCCTACGTCGTCGCCGAAGTCCTCGGGATTGACCCCTTCGACATCCGCGTGCTCACCGCCGACACAGACCTCACGCCCGTTGACCTCGGCAGCTATTCGAGCCGCGTCACGCTGATGACCGGAAACGCCGCCCTGCAAGCCGCCGAACGCGCCCGCGAACTTTTGAGCATGGCCGTCGCGGAAAAACTCTCCGTGCCCGTCGAGAATCTCTCGTTCGCCGACCATCGCGTCTTCGACGTGGAGAACCCGGAGGTGGGCGTCACCTTCGCGGAGGCGGTCGTCCTCGCCGAATCTAAATACGGCACCATCGGCACGGTCGGCTCGTACACGCCGCCGCGCTCGCCCGGAAAGTTCAAAGGCGCGGGCGTCGGCCCTTCGCCCGCCTACAGCTATTCGGCGGCCATCGCCGAA
>DASQDV010000070.1:0-5015 GCA_035633995.1 Pyrinomonadaceae bacterium
GTGGATAGGAAATCTGAACTGGGTCGAGCGGGGGGCGATAATAATTGCTCTTGCTGGTCTGGCAATTTCCGCTATTGTAATCGGTCTTAAGGTTGATGACTCGTTGCAAACACCCATCAGCGAAAACTCGTCGCCTGTCACTAATCAATCTGAGCGGAAGCAGCAACTAATCGAGCCTTCACCGGAACCAAACCCCAAGAAAAGCGTGACGAACCGAATTGGCATTGAGTTGGTGCGGATTCCGCCGGGCAGCTTCATGATGGGTTCGGAGAACAGCTTCAGTAATGAGAGGCCCGCGCATCAGGTGACGATCCGTGAGGGCTTTTACATGGGCAAGTATGAGGTCACACAGGCGCAGTGGCGACAGGTGATGGGCACGAATCCGTCGAAGGTCAAGGGCGACAACCTGCCGGTCGAAAGTGTTTCATGGAACGACACGCAGGAGTTCATCGGAAAGTTGAACGAGTTGAACGACGGATTCGTGTACCGATTGCCGAGCGAGGCGGAGTGGGAGTATGCGTGCCGCGCGGTGACGACAGGAGATTCTGCGGGCAATCTAAATTCAATGGCGAGGCACAAAGAGAAACCTGTAGAGGGAACGCACGTACAAAGCAAGAATCAAAGCGCGCTTCCGCCACGCACCAAAGTAGTCAGAAAGATGCCCTCGAAACCGCCGCGCTATACCAAAAACCATAGGAGGGGATCGCATCCGGTGGGGCAAGAGCAGGCGAACGCTTTTGGACTTTATGACATGCACGGCAACGTGTGGGAGTGGTGCGCGGACGCTTGGCATGAGAACTATATGGGAGCGCCAACGGACGGCTCAACGTGGTTGAGCGGCGACTCAATTTATCGAGTGATTCGCGGTGGTGCGTGGGACTCTGATGCCTACCACTACCGTTCTGCCTTCCGCGGTAGGAAGGTGACGGGCACTAGTGCCGCCACTCTCGGATTTCGTGTCGCGGCGTCTGCGCGGAAGTAGCCTCTGCGGTTTTGACTTCGCTTGTGAATGCGGGCAGCCAAAGTTTTAAGCCCTAACCTGTGTGATGAGGTTCCGCTCGCTCGGAAACTCCTGAGTCTTTGCCCGCGAATGCCCCGCGTTTAAGAACCCCGATAGTTAATCCGACACCCTCTGACAATTTATACGCCGTGCCCGTTTGCGCGGGCGAGGTGTGCTTTGAGGAAACGTCCGGTGTGGGAGTGTTTGACTTTCATGATCTCTTCGGGCGTGCCGGTGGCGACGAGTTGACCGCCCGCGTCGCCGCCTTCGGGGCCGAGGTCTATGATGTAGTCGGCGGTCTTGATCACGTCGAGGTTGTGTTCGATGACGAGGAGCGAGCCGCCCGCTTCGACGAGGGTGCGGAAGGCGGCGAGCTGTTTGTTGATGTCGTCGAAGTGGAGGCCGGTCGTCGGCTCGTCGAAGATGTAGAGCGTTTTTGCGCCCGTGCGTTTCGAGAGAAAGGAGGCGAGCTTGATGCGCTGCGCCTCGCCGCCTGAGAGCGTCGTGGCCGACTGGCCGAGGCGCAAGTAACCAAGCCCCACTTCGTCGAGCACGCGCAGTTTGTTCGCGATCTTGTTCACGTCGCGGAAGAAGGTGAGAGCTTCGCGCACCGTCATGCTGAGCACGTCGTTGATGTTCTTGCCGCGATAGCGCACTTCCAGCACGTTCGATTTGAAGCGCGTGCCTTTGCACTCTTCGCACTGGAGTTCAACGTCGGCGAGAAACTGCATCTCGACGGTCACCGTGCCGTCGCCCTCGCACACGTCGCAGCGCCCGCCCGGCACGTTGAAGGAGAAATAGGAGGCGTCGAAGCCTTTCGACTGTGCGTCGCGCGTGGCGGCGAAGACCTCGCGGATGCCGTCGTAGACTTTGATGTAGGTGACGGGGTTCGAGCGCGGCGTGCGACCGATAGGCGACTGGTCAACTAAGACCACGTCGTCCACCGCCTGCCCGCCTTCCAGTTTTTGAAACGCGCCGACATGTCCCTGCCACTCGCCGCGCGCCTTCTTCAAGCCCGCAAAGAGAACGTCGTGGACGAGCGTTGATTTCCCGGAACCCGACACGCCCGTGATGCAGACGAACATCTCAAGCGGAATATCCACGTCCACGCCCTGCAAGTTGTGCTCGCTCGCGCCGCGCACGGAGAGCCTCTTTTTCCTGCCCGTGCGCCGCTGCTTCGGCTCTTTGATCTCCGATTCGCCGCGCAGGTATTTGCCCGTGAGCGTGGCGGAATCTTTCAACAGCCCCGCGAAGTCGCCCTCGAAGACGATGCGCCCGCCGAGTTCGCCCGCCGCCGGGCCAACGTCCAGAATGTGATCGGCGGCGCGCATCATGTCCGGGTCGTGTTCGACGACGAGCACGGTATTGCCGATGTCGCGCAAGTTATGCAGCAGCTTGATGAGCCGCTCGCTGTCGCGCGGGTGGAGCCCGATTGAGGGTTCATCTAAAACGTAGAGCGCGCCGACGAGCGCGGAGCCGAGGTTGGTGGCGAGTTGGATGCGCTGCGCTTCGCCGCCCGACAACGTCGAGGCGAGACGGTCGAGCGTTAAATAATCCAACCCGACATCGACAAGGAAACGCAGGCGGCGGCGCACTTCAAAGAGCACCTTGTCGGCGATGGCCGCCTGCTCGTCGGAGAGCGCAAGCGTCTCGAAAAAAACGGCGGTCTCTTTGATGGGCAGCGTGCAGATGTCGGGAAGCGTCCGCCCTCCGACGCGCACGTCGCGCGCTTCCTGCCTGAGACGCCCGCCGTTGCATTCGGGGCAGCGCGTGTAGCCGCGATACTTGGCGAGGAAGACGCGCACGTGCAGCTTGTATTTTTTCGTCTCCAGCCACGCGAAGAAGCCGCGCACGCCCGCCCAGTGTCCTTTGCCTTCGACGATGGCGTTTTTGTGCGCGCGCGAGAGTTCACTGTAAGGCACGTCGGTCGGGATGCCTTCGGAGCGCGCGAAGCGCCTGAGTTCGGTGCGCGCCCATTCGTGCTGCGGTTTCGTCCAGGGTTCAATTGCGCCCTCGTCAATCGAGAGCAGCGGGTTCGGGATGACGAGATCGAGATCGAGGCCGATGGTGTTGCCGAAGCCCTGACAGGTGGGACACGCGCCGAACGGGTTGTTGAAACTGAAGAGGCGCGGTTCGGGCTGCGCGTAGATCGTGCCGTCGTAACGACACTCGAAGCGCTCGGAGAATTTCAGCGTGCGCGGCTCGTCTTCCGCCGTCTGGATGAGTGCCGTGCCGTGCCCTTCGACGAAACATGTCTGGAGCGAATCGGTGAGGCGGCTGCGCACGTCCTCGCGCGCGACGAGGCGATCTACGAGCACGTAAACGTCCGTGAAATCCGCGCGCGTGTAGTCGTCGGGCGAACGCAGTTCAATCGTCTCGCCGTTCGTGTAGAGACGCGTGAAACCGCGCTGCATCAAACTCATCACATGCGCCGTCACCATCTGGCGACTGAGCGCGCCCGCAGCTTCCTCGCCCGCCTTAGCTTTCTTCGCGCGCCCTTTGCCGCTCTTCTTGCCCGCGCAGTTCTGCCCGTTTGAGCTCTCGACGCGTATTCAGGCTTCGGCGGGGAAGAGAACGTAGAAGCGCGTGCCTTCGGCGAGCGCAGTTAGCGTCTCTGTGGCGGCGGAATCGGGCGAATCTTTGTGCACCTCGCGCCCGCAGACGCGGCACATGGTCGTGCCGACGCGCGCGTACAGGAGTCGCAGGTAATCGTAAACCTCCGTCTGCGTGCCGACGGTCGAGCGCGGGTTGCGCGTGGAGTTTTTCTGCCGGATGGCGATGGCCGGAGGGATGCCGCGCACCTCATCCACGTCCGGCTTGTCCATGCGTTCGAGAAATTGGCGCGCGTAGGACGACAGAGACTCGACATAGCGGCGCTGGCCTTCGGCATAAATAGTGTCGAAGGCGAGCGACGACTTGCCCGAACCCGACACGCCCGTCACGACCGTCAGGCGTTCGATGGGGATGGTGAAATCTACGTTCTTTAAGTTGTTGACGCGCGCGCCGCGCACTGTGATCGCTTCTTCAGTCATGCTTCACTTCAAACGCCGACACCTACAGCGGCCAATTTTGCGTACCGGCGAAACACACATGATAACCCGTTTCGGCGCGCGAACGAAATGGCGACGGGGCAAAAATAAAAGCCTCACGCTGGAGGCGCAAAGACGCCAAGCAAAAGGCGCAAAGAAGTCAGATATAGACTTTCTTTGCGCCTTAAGTTCTTACTTTTGCGCCTCTAGCGTGAAAAATTCTCTAACCGAAGAAGTTCATCACCAGCGCACGTCGTAGCGCGCGAGTCCCGTGCGCCAGCAGGAGGGTTTGCCTGCGTCGAGCAGGGGGATGTGGCCGTCGAAAGTGAGCGGGGCGTCGGGCGGGCGGCGCATGCGGTAGGTGCGCCCGGTGGGCGAGGAGACGGAGAGCGTGATCTTTTCGAGTTCGATTGCGACGACTGTGGCCGTGCGCCAGTCTTTGCGGCAGCGCAGGACGAGATGCGCGCCGAGCGGCAGCGCGCCGAGCGTCGCCGTCGCTGCGCCTTCAATCGCCGGAGATGAATCGAGGCCGCCGGTGGAAATCATCAACGCAACGGCTGAGTCGTCCGGCGGCCTCTCGAATGTGGTGTTCAAGATTGTCAGTTAAACCTGTAAGCGTTCAGTCGGGCAATAGGGAGGTGATGACGTTCAAAGGTACGGGGCGATTTTTGTCGCGGCTTCTTGCGAGGTCATCACCGGAAACACTTCAAAGTCAACGATGTCGTTCCAGTTAGCGATCCACTGGTCGAGCAGGTTTCGATCATCCGTTTGCATCAGTTGGAAACAGCGTTGCAAATTCTCGTCAACCCAACTCGAAAGATAGATCAAACCTTCGGGAGCGAGTCGCCCGCGTTCTCGAAACCGTCGATAGACGGGCACGGCATCATGGCTCTTAAAGTGTTCCACAACCATGTAAAGCATGATTGAATATAGTCACAATTAAAAGCCACGTCTATCCGTTCGCTGGAACGACCGTTGAACGATCT
>DASQDV010000071.1:0-9770 GCA_035633995.1 Pyrinomonadaceae bacterium
GCATCAACGCGAAAACCGTCTATGCCGAGGTCGAGCCAGAAGGAGACCACGTCGAGCATCGCCTGGCGCACTTCCGCGTTGTCGTAATTGAGGTCGGGCTGGTGGCTGAAGAAGCGATGCCAGTAGAAAGCCCCCGCGCCCTCGTCCCAGGTCCAGTTCGAGTGCTCCGTGTCGGTGAAGATGATGCGTGCCTCCGCATACCTGTGCGGGTCGTCGCTCCAGACGTACCAGTCGCGCTTGGGCGAGGCGGGCGACCGGCGCGCCTCCTGAAACCACGCGTGGGTGTCGGAGGTGTGGTTGATGACGAGGTCTGTGATGACGCGTATGCCGCGCGCGTGTGCGGCGGCGAGGAAGTTTTTGAAGTCTTCGAGCGTGCCGTATTCGGGGAGCATCGAATAGTAGTCGGCGATGTCGTAGCCGCCGTCGCGCAGAGGCGAGGCGTACATCGGCAAAAGCCAGAGGCAATCCACGCCGAGCCATTCGAGGTAGTCGAGTTTCTCGGTCAGGCCGCGAAAGTCGCCGATGCCGTCGGCGTTCGAGTCGTAGAAACCGCGCACGTAGATTTCGTAAAAGACGGCATCCTTGAACCAGAGCGGATCGTTCCCGAGGAGTTTGGCCTCATCAGCGGGCATCTTCCGAAAGCCTCCCGGCGGACTGAATTTTTACAACTTGATTGGTGCAGTGAAAGATAGCCGTTCTCGCACGCTCAATGCAAGACGCGCCCGCCACGCGCGCCCGCCTATATCACGACAGACACTTCGCCCGCCGCACAGCTTTAAAGCACTTGCGTATCTACATTTTTACGACTACCTTCTTCCGTCCATGCGCAACGGCGGGCGTACCGCGTTCTTGATCTAACCGTGCCGCTGGCAATTTAACGAAAGGCCGTAAACCAGATGCCCCTCAGATTAATCGCGCTTCTCCTGACGCTCTCAACGCTCATCGCCCCTTGCGCGTCGTTCGCCCGGACGCGACGCGCGCAGGGTGGGCAGGCGAAAGTAGACCGGGCAAAACTCGCCGAACGTGCGCGCGCAGAGTTCCTGCACGCATGGCGCGGCTACGAGAAGTACGCGTGGGGGCACGACGACCTGCGCCCGCTCTCTAAAACTCATCACGATTGGTACGAACAAACGCTGCTGATGACGCCGGTTGATTCGCTCGACACGATGATCCTGATGGGGCTCGACGACGAAGCCCGAAAGACCAGAGAGTTCATCACCCGTAACCTCTCCTTCGACAAAGACATCTACGTACAGAATTTCGAGATCACCATACGCCACCTGGGCGGCCTGCTCTCCGGTTATCAAATGACGGGCGACCGCCGCCTTCTCGCTCTGGCCGAAGACCTCGGCACGCGCCTCCTGCCCGCTTTCAATTCGGCGACGGGCTTGCCTTACAGGTTCGTCAATTTGAAGACGGGCAAGGTGCGCGACCCCAACACCAACCCGGCTGAATCCGGCACGCTCCTCATAGAGTTCGGCACGCTCAGCAAACTCACGCGCAAACCCGTCTTCTACGACAAGGCGAAGCGCGCCCTCGTCGAAACATACAAGCGGCGCTCTCCAGTCGGCCTTGTCGGCAGCACCATCAACGTCGAGACGGGCGAGTGGAAAGACAAGGACAGCCACATCAGCGGCGGCATAGATTCCTACTACGAATATCTGTTGAAGTGCTGGCTCTTATTCGACGACGCGGATTGCAAGCGGATGTGGCTCGACTCGATTGCGGCCGTCAACAAGTATCTGGCGGACGACGTGAACGGCGAACTCTGGTACGGCCACGCAGACATGCAGAGCGGCCGGCGTGCGGCCACCAGCTACGGCGCGCTCGATGCGTTCTTCCCGGCGGTGCTGGCGATGTCGGGCGACCTCCGGCGCGCGCGCCGCCTGCAAGCCTCCTCCTTCAAAATGTGGACGACCTACGGCATCGAACCCGAACAGCTAAACTACCGTTCGATGCAGATCGAAAGCGCGGGCTACCCGCTGCGCCCCGAGATCGTCGAATCCACCTACTACCTTTATCACTACACCCGCGACCCGCAGTATTTGCGTATGGGCGAAACTCTCTTCGAAGACTTCGTCAAACATTGCCGGACGGAGGCGGGCTACGCATCTCTCAAGAGCGTCGTGACGAAAGAGAAGCGCGACGAGATGCAGAGTTTCCTCCTCGCCGAAACTCTCAAATATTTCTACCTCCTGTTCGCCCCTCCTCGCACATTTAACTTCAAGTCGGTGATCTTCAACACCGAGGCTCACCCCATCCGGCGGAGCTGGTAACCCTGAGCAACCTATGAGCGAAAGAATAATTTTAGCCACAGAAGATGAGGAAATTCTCGCCTGTTACCCGGTGATGGCCGAGTTGCGCCCGCACCTGCACCCCGACGAATTCCTGCCCCGTGTCAGAAGACAGATCGAGCGCGCAAACTATCACCTAGCCTGCTTGATCGACGGCGAGGTCAAAGCCGTCGCAGGCTTTAGAATCTCCGAATGTCTCGCGTGGGGCAAGTTTCTCTACGTCGATGATCTCGTCTCCAAAAGCGGCGACCGCTCGAAAGGCTACGGCGGCGCTCTCTTCGACTGGCTCGTCGAACACGCGAAAGCCCAGGGGTGCAATCAATTCCACCTCGACTCCGGCGTCCACAGGTTCGCCGCCCACAGATTCTATCTACTCAAAAGGATGAACATCGACTGTCATCACTTCGGTTTGAAGTTGAACGATTGATGCCGCCGAAATTACGCGCAACTTCGGAGTTGATTTGGAAACAGGAGATTGAAATAGCGTTTTTAAACGACCAACCGGGAAACTAGAAGATGACATCAATAAGACTTCAGGAATCGTTTATCCCTCAGTCAAAGACGGACGAACAGAGATATGTCACTTACAGCAGGAATGCCTGCTTTTGCAAAGGCGGATAGAATCGGAAGTAAACACCCGCGCCCTGCTCAAGACAAAGGTGGAATTTCTGAATAGCCTCGCATCAATGAAGCTTGTTGAATAGCTCAATTACACCCCACACGAAGAAAGCAGTAAGGGCTATCACAACTGCTAGCTCCTTAACTTCAATCAAAAGCTCTCTGAGCAGAATTACACAGGTTTTGGCCTCTGCGAGATAGGTTTGTACACGAGAAAGAGGCTTATCCTTATCTTCTGAACTCAATTTAACTTCATCTTTATTTGACATAATCAGTTCTCCCCCCGCACAGGTTTCCGGCAAGGCACATAAAAGGAAAATGCCCGGGAAGTTCATTCCCAGGCATTGGAGAACCAGTAATTGTTGATGATTTGCTTTAACTAGTAGGCACAATAATAACCATTGTGTAATTTATAGACATAACTCAATTCTTTTTCCCTAAAAACTTCCTATATTTTTAGCTGAAAAGGCTGTAAGTTGAGTGTTCGCAATATTTAACTTCAGAAAAAAATTTTTCAAATTTTCTGGAAGGACTCTAAAAGCAGAAGAATTATGCATGACCCCACATCTTCAGCAGGTGCTTACCGAATAGCGCCAGTTCGGGAATTGTGCAAATAGTTCTTCCATAAAAAATCTCCTAGTCTAGTGCGCAAAAACGCAGTCTGTGACTAGGAGACCCGAAAGCTGTTTAGCTAATTACCGATTCTAAAAACTATATGCCGGAGGTCGGACTCGAACCGACATGAGTGTGACCTCGCTAGATTTTGAGTCTAGTGCGTATACCGATTTCGCCACTCCGGCTCGTGCGGAAGAGTTTGCATGATAGAGGTTGGGGCGCGGCGACGTCAACTGCGGTGGCGGGGTTGATCGGTTTTTGGGGCGGAGATGGTCGGGCGGGGAAATATTAGTTGTGCGAAGGGGCGCGAATCGGTAAGATGGTTGTGCCCTACGGGAAATGCGTAACGCGCGAAGGGCGCGACGATAGCGCATAGCCCGCTCTCCTTACTCAACATTTATTCAATCTCAAGCTTGGGAAGGCGGAAGTCTGTCTATGATTCGAGCACGCGAGGAGCGCGCCTGCATTTTGATCGCGGACGACGAAGAGGAGATTCGCAACGTCCTCTACGAACTGCTCGCCGAAGACTACGAGTGCCGGTTGGTGGCTTCGGCGGAAGAGGCGCTGGCGCTGCTGCGCACGATGCGGTTCGATGTTGTCGTCAGCGACATCCAGATGGAAGGGATGAGCGGGTTGGAGATGATCCCGCACGTGGCGAAGATCGCGCCGGACGCGACCGTCGTGATGGTGAGCGGCGCACAGACTGTGGAGAGCGCGATTGAGGCTCTGCGCGCCGGGGCGTTCGACTACGTGACGAAGCCTTTCGATCTGCGCCACGTCGAGGCCGCAGTCTCGCGTGCGCTCGAACACACGCGGCTGCGCGAGGCCAAGCGTCGTTACGAAAATTACCTCGAAGAGCTTGTGGCCGAGCGCACGACGGAACTCAACCGCACGCTCGAATCGCTCGAAGATTCCTACCGCATGACCTTGAAGGCGCTGGCCGCCGCGCTGGAAACGCGCGACCGGGAGACGCACGGCCATTCGGAGCGCGTCGTCAGTTTCAGCCTGCGTCTGGGGCGCGAGTTGAATTTGCGGGGCGAGGAGTTGCGCTCGCTTGAGTTCGGCGCGCTGCTGCACGACATCGGGAAGATCGGCGTGCCCGACGCCATCCTGCACAAGCCCGCGCAACTGTGCGAGGAGGAATGGGTGAACATGCGCCGCCACCCTTTGCACGGGCAGCAGATTTTGCAGGGCATCAATTTTCTGGAAGGGGCGGCGCGCGTCGTCGGCCAGCACCACGAGAAGTGGGACGGGACGGGCTACCCGCAGGGTTTGCGCGGCAAAGAGATTGATCTCAACGCGCGCATCTTCGCCGTCGCAGATGCCTTCGACGCGATCACGAGCGACCGCGTGTATCGCGCCGGGCGCTCTTACGAAGTCGCGGTCGGGGAACTGGAAGAGTTCGCCGGGCGGCAGTTCGACCCGGAAGTGGTCGCCGCGTTCCACCGCATACCGCGCGCGGAGTGGGACGAGTTGCGCGAGGTTTCGCTGCGCAAGTGGCAGGAGCGCAGAAGATGCGGCGAGGCCGCGAAACTTAATTCCAGCGCGGAGATCGAGACGCTGCTCGGCGCGCTCGTCAACTGAGCGGGGCGAAAAGTTTAACGAAAGGGCGGGGAAGCATTCACCGCCGCAGGCGCGAAGGAAACGCGAAAAGTAGGAACAGGGAGAACGCGGAAGTAGCGACGCGGAACGCGGAACGAAAGACATTTTGTCTTCAGTTCATCGTTCCGCGTTTCCACTTCCGCGTTTCTTTCCGTCTGCGCATCTTGCCGGAACTCTGTAGGCCGCGCCTGCGTATTGCCTTTCAACGCCTGCTCACCGGTGACGTGTCGCCTTGCTGGCCGCGCCGTTCGTGAATGCAAATCTTTAAGGAGAATGAGATGAAGATAGTTACACAGGTCGCACGTCCGAGAGCCGCCGGGCTGTTCGTCGTGCTGGTTACGGCGCTCTTCCTGCAATCGCCCGCGTTCGCGCAGGACAAGTCTGCGCGGATTGACGAATACATGACGCGCGCCGCGCAGTTCCGGCAGTTCAACGGCACGGTGCTCGTCGCAGAGAACGGCAAGGTCATTTACAAAAAAGGGCTGGGGCTGGCGAACATGGAGTGGAACGTCGCGAACGACGTGGACACCAAGTTCCGCCTCGGCTCGATCACCAAGCAGTTCACCGCGATGCTCGTCCTGCAACTCGTCGAACAGGGCAAGCTCAAACTCGATGGCAAACTCTCCGAGTACCTGCCCGACTACCGCAAAGACATCGGCGACAAAGTCACCATCCATCATCTCCTGACGCACACCTCCGGCATCCCCAGTTACACGGGTCTGCCGAAGTTCTTCGAGGACGTGAGCCGCAATCCTTTCACGGTCGCCGAGTTCGTCAAGAAATACGCGAGCAACGATCTCGAATTCGAGCCGGGCGCGAAGTTTCGCTACAACAACTCCGGCTACTTCCTGCTCGGCGCGATCATCGAGAAAGTATCGGGCAAGCCTTACGAGCAGGTCTTGAAGGAGAACATCCTCGACCCGCTGGGGATGAAGAACACCGGCTACGATCACTATGACGCGATTCTGCCGAAGCGCGCCTCCGGCTACCAGAAGACGCCCGCCGGTTATACGAACGCGCCCTACCTCGACATGTCTATCCCTTACGCCGCAGGCTCGCTCTATTCGACCGTCGAAGATTTATATTTGTGGGATCAGGCGCTCTACACGGACAAACTCATCCCGGCCAAGAGCAAGGAACTCATGTTCAAGCCGTTCCTCGACAACTACGCTTACGGCTGGACGATCACGAAGGCGGCACTTGGTAAGGAGTCCGTCAACGCCGTCGCACACGGCGGCGGCATCAACGGTTTCAACACGTACCTCGTGCGCTATCCCGATCAGAAGCACTTAATCGTGCTGCTCGACAACACCTCGCAGGGCGCGAGTCTCAATCGCATCACCCGCGACCTGACGAGCATTCTCTACAACCAGCCCGTCGAGATGCCGAAGCAGTCAATCGCCGAAGCGTTGATGAAGACCATCTCGGAGCGCGACGTGGCATCGGCCATCAAACAGTATCGCGACCTCAAGGCGACGCAAGCGGCGAACTATAATTTCGGCGAGAACGAGTTGAACATGCTCGGCTATCAACTGCTCGGCGCGAAGAAGACGAAAGAGGCGATTGAGATTTTCAAGCTGAACGTCGAAGCTTACCCGCAGGCCGCGAACCCTTACGACAGTCTCGGCGAAGCCTACATGGTGGCGGGCGAGCGTGCGCTCGCGCTGCAAAACTACAAGAAGTCGGTCGAACTCAACCCGCAGAACGCGAACGCCATCGCGGTCATCAAGCGTCTGGAGGCGCCGGCCACGGAGACGCCGGCCTCGGCGACGCCCGTTTCGCTGGACGCTTACGCAGGGCAATACGACGTGCCCGGTCTCGGCGCGCTCAACATCACGAAGGAGGGCGACAAACTCTTCGGCGCGCCCACCGGGCAGACGAAGGCGGAGTTGATTCCGCAGGGCAACGAAAGCTTCCTCGCCGCAGGCCCGAACGTCAACCTCACCTTCATCAAAGACGACAAGGGGCAGGTCACGCACGTCAACGTCCGCCTGAGGGACGGGCGCGAGATGCAAGCGAAGAAAGTTAAGTAGTTTGGGCAAAGCCGATTAGCTGAACGAAGATTATCACCGCAGAGCAAAACGCTGAAGTAGAAACGCGGAACGATGAAGTAGAATCCAGAACACAGAATACAGGAGTCAGAAGGAATATCGACGCGTATTTTATTCTGACTCCTGTATTCTGAATTCTGTTTCCTGTCTTTTAACTCATCGTTCCGCGTTTCTACTTCAGCGTTTCTTTCTCTCGCTCTGCGGCGAATCTGCTTACGGTCTATTTCGCGTCCGTCGTCGGCTCAGGCGCTTTCTGTAATGCCGCTGCGGCAACGTAGACGCGGCGCGTGCGCAGTTGCAAACCGTTGCGGCGCGGGAGCACGACGACGCGGCGCGTCTCGGTCGCGGGGCTGGACGAGAGCGGGCGCGTCGGCGTGTAGGTGACGACGTACTGCGTGCCGATCTCGCGCGCCACTTCGCTGCCTTGCAGCGCGAGGTCGTCCATCGAAAGCGGTATCCACAAACGCCCGCCCGTGTCCGCCGCGAGCGTCTTCATGCTCTCCTCGCCGCGCTTCATCGCGCGCTCGTAAGCCTTGCGCATGCGCTTCATCGCCGGGTCGAACGTAATGACCGCGCCCGTCGAAGGGCCGACCGCGCCGCCGCGATTCATCGTCGAAGGCATCGTCGGGTCAATACCTGCGGTGGCGACGCCGGAGGCTCTGACGCTGCCGGGAACTGCGGCGCTCGCCGGCCCTTTCTTCTGTTTCTCTTTCGACTCCTGAAGGCCGAAGGTCGTGTAGCTGATGATGTGTACGGAGACTTGCGCGGCCATCAGGCGCTTGACCGCTTCGGCGTAAGCCGCGCGCCCGCCTATCGCAGCGTTGCCTTCCAGCACGCGCGTCACCTGCGCCGGACTCGCCGCCCCGCCCGGCGTCTCCACGCCGTCCGTGATAAGGACGAGATGACGATTGCCCACCGGCTGATCCGCAAACAGCAGTGCGGCCTGCTGCAAGGCTTCGGCGGGACGCGCGCCGCTCGCGCCCCAGAGTTTCGTGCGCAGGGTGTGCGCCGCCGCGTCGCGGTCGGTCGTCCAGGGTTGGAGCAGTTGAATCTTGCGGTCGAACTGCATGACGGCGACCGAGTCGCCCGCGCGCAGTTGCGCGAGAAGACTGAGCGCGGCTTCGCGCGTCGTGCGCGTGCGCTGCGCGGGGTTCAACTCGCCGCCCGTGGCGAGCACAAGCACGACGCTCGCCGGAATCCGCCGGATGCTGCGCACCTGTTGTTTGACGTTGTCTTCAAGCACGACGATGTCGTCGAGTTCGAGCGTCGGGTCGAAATGGCCGTGCTCGTCGCGCGCATAGACGGGCAGGCGCACTTCCTCCGTGAAGACGCGTATGCGCTCCTGCTCGTCGCGCTCGGCCTGCGTCGGCGTGGGCGTCGGCTGCACACGTCCTGACTGAGCGTGCAAAGCGGTCGTCGCCGTCAGGCAAAAGAGGAAAAGGAGCGGGAGCGGCCAAAAATTGCGGCCTGCTGCTACAGCGGCGGCGGTCTGCATAAAATTGACTCCAACTGCCGGGATTGATCTTGTCGCGCTTATTCGATGCGCGCGGGGCGGGTGGCGCGTTGCCCGCGCGCACGTTTCCTCAGAGCACGCGCGAGAGCCAGCGCATGATGTTGAGCGCGAGTTGGCGATTGTCGAGGCCGGGACGATTCATGCCGAAAGGCCGCTTGTCCGGCCCCCCGAGTTGTGCCGAGAGCATTCCGGCCTCGCCCATCACGACGACGCGCCCGCGTCCGAACGCGAACGCCACGCCTTGCGCGCGTCCCGCCGCAGACACCTGCCCCGTCGTGCCGGGCATCGCGTCCTTCGCCGTGTCGGCCAACTTCATAAACGCGAACGAGCCTTCCGGCCCTTTGAGCGACTGGCCGGTGAAGGCCATCACGCGGTTGACGCGCTCCGAATTGTCGCGCCCGCGTGTGATCGCGTGGTCGCCGAGCAACTTGTTCTCGCGCGAATAGAGGATGAAGCCGGGGTTGTTGTCGGCGGGCGGCGTGTTCGCTTCGTCGAGCGTGTAGGCTTTGCTCATCCCGACGCCGAACCTCTGCGCGAGTTTTTCAGCCGCCGCGCCCAGCGGCGCGTGGTCGGCGATAAAAAGCAGCGCGCCGCCCGCGCGCACCCTGTCGCGCACGGCGTCGCACTCCGCGTCCGTGAAAGATGAATTGGACGCGTCGGGCGCGTTCATCTGCGGCGCGCCAAGCGCGTTGGAGATGATGAGGATGTCGAAAGGTTTCAGCGTCTCCGCTGTGAAGGGCTTCGAGTTCGGCGTGATGTGGTAGCCGTCGCTCGTGATGAGATCGGCGAAGGGCTTGTAGCGCCCGGTGGCGGTGTGAAAGTTGTTGTGCGCTTCGTCGAAGAGCACCTTCGGGTGCTTCTTCGTATGCGCGGGGCGCGCAACTTTCGCGTCGAAGTTCGGGTCGGCGACTTGCTGCGCCGGGGAGACGTTGGCCGACATTGTGAGCGCGACGAGCAGCACGAGGCTCGCGGCGACGATGATACGGAAACTTCTTGAAGCGTCGGCGATGAACTGAGGGCGGACGGCGAGAGCGGCGAAAAAGTTTCGACGAAGTTTCATGTCTGTCCTTTCCGGCT
>DASQDV010000072.1:0-13598 GCA_035633995.1 Pyrinomonadaceae bacterium
GTCTCCGCCGCCGAACACCACCACGCGCAAATTACGGACGCGCACGTCGCGGCCAGCGCGCGGCGTCTGGCGAACCGCCGCCACCTGCTCGTCCGCGTCGCACGCGGCACGCGCCCGACGCTGCGCGACGAACTCGTCGAGGCGTTTGCCGCCGCCTTCGGCGGAAGCGCGTCGGAGTGGGCGGGCGATCCTGCGGCGTGGCTCGCACGCGCCGCCGAGCGCGCACGCTCAAACGGCATGCTCGTCATCCTCGTGGACACGGCCTTCGGGCGCGAGTCGCGCGTCCAACGGGACGACGGGCCGCTCCTGAGCGAACTGGCCGTCGCCGCACGCGACGCAAACGCCTTCGTCGCGCTCGCGCTCGACGACGACATTGCGGGCGCGGAAGGCGTCAACGTCGCGCTCGCGCGCACCTTCCGCATAGACTACCTCGAACCCGAACACCTCTATCACGTCGCCAACATGTACGTGCTGCGCAAGCACGCCCCCGCGCGCGACGCGCTGCACGAAATCTACCTCTCGCTCCGCCAGTCCGTGCCGGATTTCAACTGGAGCGAGCCGCGCTTTGCGGCGCTTTACCCGGTTCACCCGCTCGTCGCGGACACGTCGGCCTCCGTGCGCCTCTACGCCCCGGCCTTCGCCTTCCTGCCCTTTGCCGCCGCCGCCGCGCGCAACGCCGTCAACCGCCCCGCGCTCTCGCTCATCCTCCTGGACGAAGTTTTCGACCACAGCGAAGAGGATTTGCGCCGCTCCGACGACTTGAAAGATGCCTTCCGCGTCTACGACGAACTGGCGACGCGCGCCGTCTTGCAGTTTCCGGCGATGCAACGCCTGCACGTCCGCCTCGTCCTGAAAATTCTCTTCGTCCTCTCGCTCGACGGGCGCGGCGCGACGGCGCGCAACCTCTGCGCCGCGCTCCTGTTTCAGGACGAGCATTCGCAGCAGGCGGCCATCGAGCGCGTCGAAGAGATGTTGAAACGTCTCTGCGAACTCGCACCGCAGGCGGGCGGCCTCGCCGCGCAGACGGACGGCGAGGGGACGCGCTATCGTTTTCAGGTCAGCGCAGCGGCGGACTTCGACGCCGCGCTGGCAGAGGCCAGCGAGTCGCACGCGATTGACGCGGCGGCGATTGCCGCGCTGCTCCGCACGCTCCCGCGCGCGCGTTTTGAAGACTGGCCTTTCACCGATGGCGACGGCGAAACACACGACGACAGCGCGGACTTTCATCTGACGTGGCGCGGCACGCCGCGCGCCGGTCGTCTCTCGCGCCGCAGGACGCACGACGCCGCTGCGCTCGCTCCCCGCGCGAACGGCGACAGTTGTGACTGGGAACTGCTCGTGCTCGACGCGTGCGACGCGTGTGAAAATGTTCCCGCCGCGTCGCCCGCCGACGCGTGCGCGCCGGAGACGGCGGATGCGAACATGCGCGCGCACATCTCCGTCGTCTGGCAGCCCGCCGTTTGTTCTGCGGAAGAGTTGAGCGTCCTGCGTCGTCTGGTCGCGCTGCGCACAGACCCCCTGCTCGCAGAGTTTGGCGAAACGGCGCTGGCCGCCGCCAACTCGCTCACCGCGCAGGCCGAGCGCATCTGGTCGCGCCTCTATGTTGACGAGGGCACGCTCCACTTGAGGGGCGGCGAGCGCGCGACGTTTACAGACGAGGCGCGCGCCGCGCAAATCTTCGCACACGCGCTCGCTCTCGCCCTCGCGCCGCGCTTCGCCGCACATTTTCCGCAGCACCCCGAATTCGCCTCGACGCCGACCGAACTCGAAACGGCGCGACTCGTTGACAACCTCTTCGGCGGCAGCAACGTGGCCGACGCCGATGTTCAGCAACTCGCCGCGCTCTACGCCGTCCCGCTCGGCCTCGCCACGCCTCGCGGCGACATCTACATCCCCGAAACCGGCGACGCCGTGCTCACTCAACCCTGGGTGCGCGAAGTCCTCGCGCTGGTTGACCGCGCCGGAAGCCGTGTCGTGCCGCTCGCGGACGTTCATCGCGTCCTGCACGGCGAGCCTTACGGGTTGACGCGACAGACTCAATATCTCGTGCTCGCCGCGCTCGTCGCCGAGCGCCGCATCGAACTTGCCACCGCGAGCGACGACCGCATCAGTCGCCGCACGCTCGGTTCTTCGATCAAGTGGGACGAGGTGGCCGGAGTCTGCCGCGCCGCGGAGATTCATCATAACGCGGAGGAACTGACGAACTGGGCGCGGCTGTTGACGAACGATTTCACGCTTCGTTCAATCGCCGAAGCCCCGGCGCGGGAAAGCGTCCGCGCCGCGCTCTCCGCGTGGCTCGCGGCGTGGCGCGCCGAAACGGTGCTGCCCGAGTTCGACTCTCTGCCCGATGCCGGACTCACCACGCGCGCGTGGGACCTGGCCGCCGCCGTGCGCCGCACATTTGGGGCAGCGGCAGATGCCGTCGCCGACGCGCTCGCCGGAAACCTCTCGCTCGAAGAAGGCTTGCAGCGCGTCGCGGACATCTTCGGCGGCGCGCCCGAACAACTCGCGCGCCGCAGTGCGCAACTCGACGCGCTGCGCACCTACGTCGCCGGAATCGTCCGCCGCGAAAGCGTGCGCGCCTATTTGTCCGCCGCCGAACTCACCACGCTCGAAGAGATCGAAAGCGCGCGCCGCGAACTCCTGCTCATCGCAGACGACCCGCACAACCTCTTCGACGCCGCGCGCGCCGAACGCTTCGAGCTTCTCTGGCAGGAGTTTCAGGCACACTACACCGGCCACTACGCGGACATGCACGCGCGCGCGGTGGGCGCGGCGCGCGACCTGACAGACCTCGACGACTTCATGCGCAGCGACGAATGGCGCGACTTCGAGGCGCTCGCCGGGTTGCCGTTCCTCGCGCCGCAACTCTGGGAGGAAGCCGTCGCGCTCGTCGCGGAGTTGCGAAACGCCGAATGCGATCTGCCGGTCGCGCAACTGCTCGCGCGTCACCCGCGCTGCGTCTGTTCGTTCCGCCTCGCGCGCGCCGTCGAGTTTCTCGAAGCCGCAACCCGCCTCGCCAGCATCACGCAGCGCGGTCGCGCCGCCTACCGCCACACGCTCGCGCACTTCGCGTCTCACCTGACGCACGCCCTCAATCAACTCGCCAGCGAAACGACGGAAGCCGAAACCGCAAGCCGCGCCTACGCCCTCGCACATTCGCTCGTCCGGCGACAGACGCCCCCGCTTTTAACGCACGCCGACGCGCGCCTCATCGCGCGCGCCTTCGAGCAGACTCCGCCCGCGCAACCCTTGCGCCTCGAACTGCCGGAGGGCATGCGCGGCCTCGTCACGCGCGACGAACTTGCGGCTCGCTGGCAACAGTGGTTTGATGAACTGCCGCACGGCGCGGCGCTCGTCGAAATCATGTTTGAGAGCAACAGCGATGCCGCCTGAGCGAAACAACCGCAGCGCGAAAAAGATACAGGGCGGGGAATCACGAAAAACTAAATCACGCGAAGCCGGAGCACACGAAGCGAAAGCACGCCCCGCGAAAGCACATCGCGCGCGAACGCACGACGCAAAAACGCGTGAGGTAAAAGCGCGGGACGCGAAGGCTCGTCAGGCGAGGCCGACAGCGCCGCGCACCACTTCCTCCGTCTCGCGCCCGGCTTCGCCAAAGCAAACGAGCGTCGCGATCATCGGCGCGGGGCGGCTCGGCTCCGCGCTTGCGCTCGCGCTCAGCGAGAACGGTTATCGCGTCGCCGCCCTCGTCGCGCGCCGCGTGCGCCGCGCACGTCTCGCCGCGCGCGCCGTCACACCTCGACCGCTCGCGCTCGACGCGACGCAGTTAAACTCGCTTCCCGACACAGACCTCATACTCGTTACCACGCCCGACGATCAGATCGCGGAAGTCGCTTTGCGTCTCGCACAGGCATGGGCAAAACGAAGCGAGATGCGGCATGCGATGCTCCCGCGCCCTTCGCGCCGCCCCGTCGCCCTGCACGCGAGCGGCGCGTTGCCTTCCGACGTGCTCTCGCCGCTCGCCGCGCACGCGTTCAGCGTCGGTTCGCTCCACCCGCTTGTTTCGATTAGCGACGCGGCGGCGGGCGGCGCGTCCAACCTGCGCGGGGCTTTCTCCTGTCTGGAAGGCGAGGCGCGCGCGCGTCGGGCGGCGCGAAAGATCGTCGGCGCGCTCGGCGGCAGGAGTTTTTCCGTCGCCGCACGCGACAAGGCGCTTTATCACGCGGCAGCCGTCATCACGTCCGGCCACACGGTCGCCCTCTTCTCGCTCGCCGCGGAACTTCTCGCCCGCTGCGGCTTGAGCGACGCGCGCGCGCAACAGGTGCTCTTGCCGCTGCTCGGCAGCACGCTCGACAACCTACGCGCGCACGAACCGGAGCGCGCCCTGACCGGCACGTTCGCGCGCGCCGACCTCTCGACCGTGCGCAAGCACCTCGCCGCGCTCGGCGGCGCGAACGTCAAAGATGCGCTCGCCATCTACGCGCTGCTCGGCGGGCGTTCGCTGCGGCTCGCAGCGCGGCGCAACGAATTTGCCCCGCCGCTCTCGGTCGAGATCGAGCGTCTGTTACGGAAAGCGTTTAAGGCATCTCTTAAATGAATGAGACGACGCCGGGAGGGGCAGCGACACAGCGCACCCTTCGTGTCGGCGTTCGGGTCTCGCGTCGTTAATCCTTACCTTGCGCGGCGCGCGCCGTTGGCGTTAGAGTTAAGACCATCAAACCCCCTGACGTGTTTCAACTCTGAAAGGATTAGACAGAGCCGCGATGCCTAATGCGCCAAGCGTCAGTTACAGTTCGACCCTGCGTGTAAAAATATCGAGCCGCATCGGCACACTCGGCGAGTTGACCACCGCGATGGGGCGCGTCGGAGCCGACATCGGCGCGATTGACATCGTCAACGCCTCGCGCGATTCGATCACGCGCGACATCACCTTCACCGCCTCTTCCAGCGAGCACGTCAAAGAGATCGTCGAAGCGGCGCGCGACATTGACGGCGTCGAGGTCGTCAACGTCTCCGACCGCACCTTTCTGCTGCACCTCGGCGGCAAGATCGAAGTCGTCTCGAAGTCGCCTTTAAAGACGCGCAACGACCTCTCGATGGCCTACACGCCGGGCGTGGCGCGCGTCTGCGAAGCCATTCACCGCGACCCGGAAAAGGCTTTCACGCTGACCATCAAACGCAACACCGTCGCCGTCGTCACGGACGGCACAGCCGTCTTGGGACTCGGCGACATCGGCCCCGCCGCCGCGATGCCCGTCATGGAAGGCAAGGCGATGTTGTTCAAAGAGTTTGCGGGCGTTGACGCTTTCCCCATCTGTCTCTCCACGAAAGACCCGGACGAGATCGTCCGCACGGTCAAACTCATCGCGACCGCCTTTGGCGGCGTCAACCTCGAAGACATCTCCGCGCCGCGCTGCTTTGAGATCGAAGACCGGCTCAAAGAAGAACTCGACATCCCCGTCTTCCACGACGACCAGCACGGCACGGCGGTCGTCGTCCTCGCCGCGCTGATTAACGCCGCGAAGTTGATCGGAAAGTCGATGGGCGAGTTGAAAGTGGTGGTCAACGGCACGGGCGCGGCGGGCGTCGCCTGCACGAAGATCATCATGGCGGCGGGCGTGCGCGACATCATCGGCTGCGACCAGCACGGCATACTTTACAAAGGGCGGCGCGAGCACATGAACTGGGTCAAGGAATGGTATGCCGAGAACACCAACGCCGAGGGCGTGCGCGGCACGGTGCATGAAGCGATGGTCGGCGCGGACGTTTTTATGGGTCTCAGCGTGCCGGGCGTCATCAGCCGTGAGGACGTGAAAAGGATGGCCGCGAAACCGATCATCTTCGCGATGGCAAACCCGACGCCGGAGATCATGCCCGAAGAGGTGGCCGACATCGTCGCCGTGATGGCGACAGGCCGTTCGGACTACCCGAACCAGATCAACAACGTGCTCTGCTTCCCCGGCATCTTCCGGGGCGCGCTTGCCTGCCGCGCCTCGCGCATCAACGAGGAGATGAAACTCGCCGCCGCACACGCCATCGCCGCGCTCATCTCCGCCGAAGAACTACATCCCGAATACATCGTCCCTTCGGTCTTCGACAAACGCATCGCCGAAGCCGTCTCACGCGAAGTGGAAGAAGCCGCCTACCGCACGGGCGTCGCCCGGCGCGAACGCGCGCAGGTCGATCAGGTCTCTTAAAGACGCGGCGAGACGGGAGCGCGTGTGGCGGCTTGCGGCGTGGCGGAAGCAGGCTCGGCGTCGGTGAAGTTCAGAGCCTTCGTCAAAATAGTGATCTTGGCGTCCGCGCCCGACTTGTCTTTGGCGAGCGTGCGGAGTGCGTTTTCTACGTCCGGCGCGGCGTCCGTCCCGGCGACGCTTCTCTGCATGACGGTCGCATGAGATATCTCGCGCTCAACGCACCGGCTGAATTGCTTGTAGAGTTTGAGCAGAGACTCTTTGTAGAGTTGCTGCATCGTCGGCGACATCGGCTTGATGTCCAGCTTCTCCAACTGCGCGATCTTATTTCGCAGCGGGTCGCAATCGGCGGCGTTGTCCTGCGCCATCAGGCCGACCGGGGTGATGCAAAGAAGCAGCGCTAAAAAGAGTTTGAGGCTCGCAGATATTTTCATAAATCCTCCGGCGACGGGAGCGGGCGCGGCGACGGCGGGCGGCTCGTGGGAACTAACGCGTCGGCTCTGACCCTGAATCTGGGCGTGACCTCCTGCACCTGATCAAGCCTCGTCACGACAAACCCGCAGGGACAACCCTCGTCATCCTGGCCTGAGATGGCGACCTGATAAGCGGCCTCGGCGGGGGCGTCGAACTGAAACGAGAACTCCATGAACACGCGATGCGTCCGCCCGACCGGCTTGCTGACGGTGAACTCGTAGATCGGCGCGTCAACAGACCCGACATTAGTTAATAGACCCTCGCCGTCGAGCGTGGCCTCGACGGCGGGGGCGCTCGCGCCGAAGTCTGTAGGGGTCACTTCGATGGTGATATTTTCGGCGAGGCTAACGTCGTATGTGACAGAGTTGATTTTCTTCATAAGGCGCTCCTTATGCTGGGCAGGCAAGACATCCTCGGGCTTGATCAGGGAAGAAAAGTAGCAGCTTCGTGGTTGTGGTCAGAACCTCGTCTGCCAGGTATTCAATCGAAAGAGCGTCGAGAGCGTGAGACCGGAAAGGCGCGAGCCGACGAGTGTGCAGACATCTTCGGGGAAGACGAGGTAAAGGCAGCGGGAGATTAAACCAGCGGTATTTGGCTGTCAATAGAAATCTCGCGCGCATGTCCGGTAATCTCGCAACGAAGGCGGACAGTGGCGATGTCGATGCCGGGCGATGGTTAAACCGCCGCGCGCAGGGTTTTGGCGATGAGCGGGACGATGCGGCGGGGGACGGCAATGGCCTGCTTGATGTGGCGGGCGTGTGTGAAGTGGCCTGCGACGTAGAGGCCGGGCACGTTCGTTTCGTAAGTGTCCGGGTCGTAGACGGGTACTTCCGCGAGTCCGGCGGTCGTGAACTCGACCCCGGCGCGACGCAGCAGCGTGTGGTCGGCGTCCGAGCCGATGAGGATGAAGACGGCGTCGTTCCGAATCGTGCGCGTCGCACCGTCTTCCGTGCGGAGGCGAACTTCGCGTTCCGTGATCTCTTCGAGGTTGGTGAAGAAGATCAATTGGAGCCGCCCTTCGTTCAACTCTCTTTCGAGTGGGGCGCGCACCCAGTGTTTGATGGCGTTCATCTTGGGGTCGCGCTGCTCCCAATCGGCGCGCCAGATGGCGAGCGAGGTGCGCGCGCCTTCTTCGGAGAGAAAGAGCGCGGCCTCGGCGGCAGAGTTTCCGCCGCCGACAACGAGCACGTCTTGGCGCACGTAAGGGTAGGCTTCCGTAAACCGATGCCCGACTTTCGGGAGGTCTTCGCCCGCGACGTTCAAGCGGCGCGGGTGAGCCATCGCGCCCGTCACGACGAGCACGCGCGCGGCCGTGTATTCGGCGCGCGCGGTGCGGACGAGAAACGCGCCCGCCTCGTCGTCAACGCCGCCGCCGATGCGCTCAATCGCTTCCGCGCCTTCTCCCGTGTTGATGCGCAAATTCTGTTCGAGCGCGAAGCGAACGTAGTGCGAGAGCAGTTCCTCGCGCGTCGGCTTATCGCGGCAGGGGCGCAGGCTGTTTTCGCGCAACTCCAACTCGTCGGGCGTGGAGAAGACCGTGCGCCCGACGGGGTAGTGATAGATCGTGTCGCCGATGAGCCCTTTTTCGAGGACGAGGTAGTTGAGGCCGGAGCGCGCCGCCGCGTCCGCCGCGGACAACCCGGCGGGGCCTGCGCCGATAATCAGCAAGTCTAACTGCTCTGCACCCGGTTTCGACATCGGTGCAACAATACTCGCACGACGCCGCGCCCGACGGCAACCCGCCCGCCGCGAGCCGCAGCCCGCTCTTTTTAAGCTAGGGCAAGACGGGCGGCGAGACGGCGTCTTTCGCGCTCTGCGGCCAGTTGATCGCTTCGCGCCGCGAGCCGTGATTCAGATCGAACAGCATGACTTGCGGTTCGGGAAAGCCTTCGAGGTAATACTTCACCTTCAAATGCGATTCGTCCTGCTCGTAGTTGCGCAGAGAGATGACGACGACGTTGCGGTAGCAAAAATGGTGGCTCACCTGCGCCGTGTAGGTCTTCTTCACGCCCAGTTCGACCACGCGCGTCAGGTGCCGGAAGATCGCTTCGCCGATCCAACTGAAAGGCTGGTAGGCCACCGGAGTCGCGACGACGTGCGGGATGGCGGCGCGGCGCGTGTGGTTCTTGCCCGACGAGTAGATGGTCGAGTATCCGGGCGTGTGGATGTCGCCGCTGAGGATGACCACGTTCATCGGCTTGACGCCTTCGGGCGGATTCTGCAAGCCGAACAAAAAGTCGAGCACGCGGTCGGCCTCCTGCGCGTTCACATCCGAACCCCACGAATCGTTGATGTCGTCGCGCAAATCCCCGACGGCGTGGTCGAAACTCCGTACCGGGCGCTTCAAGAATTTGAACTTGCCGAGCCACTGCACAAAGTCCAGCGCTATAAACCAGTATTTGAGAATGCCGCGCTCGATCTGCGGCGCGCCGTGCGAGAAGACGACGGAGCTGACGAAAAAGAAGGTGTCGAGGTCTTGCCGGTTCTCGTCCACCCAACGCTGTATGTTTTTCAACTGTTCGGGCAGCCAGACGCGGCGCTCGCGCACGTTGCGATTGCTCCGCAAATCGGCTACGGCGAATCCCGCTCGCCCCACTTTGAAACAGAAGTCGAAGCCCTGCCCGTAGTCGGGCGAGAGCGGGTCAGGGTTGCGCGCGGCCTGCATCTGTTTGAAGACGCTGCTTGCCGCCTCGAACAGCCTGAGCCATTCGGGTTTGAAAATTCTGGAGCCTTTGTCCGTGAAGGAATCTTCGCGCGACCCCCAGCCGTCGGTCACGTCGTGGTCGTCCCACATCGAGACGGCAGGCAGCGAGCAGAGAACTTTCCGGTAGTGCTTGTTGTCCCAGAATTTCCGGTAGACGCCGAGATAAAGCTCCTGCCTGCGACGCAAATCCGGTTCGTTGAGCACCTGCGTCTCCACTTCGTCGCCGTAGGCTTGATCTCCGGCGAGGATGGCGAATCGCACGTTCTTGTTCTGCGACATGATTTCGGGAATCCGTGCCCAGACGCCGAAGCCGTCGAAGCCGTCGTCCTTCGCCGTGCCGGGGTTGTGGCAACTCATCAGGAGGAAATCCAACTGGTTCGTGTAGCCGTCGGTCGGCAGCGTGTGAAAGAAGAGATCGTCCGCCGTCAGACCCTCGAACTCGACGGGCGTGGCCGTCTCGCCCTCCGCCGCCGCGCGCGCCGTGAAGCGATAAAAATATTTCGTCGCGGGTTTGAGCGAGCCGAGCGTGACCGTGCCCACGTTCAGATTGTCGTAGGAGATCAGAAGCTCGCCCGAGGCGGACGCTTCGGCGTCGGGTTTTTCTTCGTGCAGCGTGATGGCGAGCGCGAGCGTTTCACCTGCGGCGAGGTGCGGCGCGTGCATCCATATTTTGACGCTTTCGTGCGTGACGTTGCCGACGAACGGCCCGAGGAGGTCTTTGGTTTTCATGTCGGTGCTCATGGTGTCCGTTTGAGAAGGTCGCAATCTCGCGCTTGACTTGCGCGCGCCCGGGTGCGCGAGTCAACGGTCGGTTGACCGGCCTCGCTTGAGTTGAACTTCGGCGTCGCCCTGCGAACTACGAAAGCGAAGGTTTATCAGATAGCGTGAGGCTGGCAAGAATCTGTCTTGCGAGCAGGGCTGGCGCGGCGGGGTCAAGATATTCTCGCACCCCCAAAATGTCAATAGTTTATCGCCGCGCACGCGCGCGCACCTGCTTCCACTTCTAGCGGGCGTTGCACGCCCTTCGATTCGCTCGTTATAATGACTTCGTTTGAAACCGCACGACACACATCAACCGCAGGGAGACTCCCGCGCTAGCAGATTCACCGCACGAAACCTGCGCGGCATCCTGCTGCCCGCAACCACGCCGTTCGACGCGGACGGCCTCGTAGACTCCCGCGCGCTTGGCCGCAACATCGAGCGTTGGAACCGGACGGGCATCGGCGGTTACGTCATCCTCGGTTCGACGGGCGAGCGCGTGCATCTGGACGAGCGCGAAGTGCTGGAAGTGATCCGCACGGCGCGCGCGAGCGTGCCGAAGGCGAGCGCCTTCGTCGTCGGCGTCGGCCAGCAGGGGACGCGCGCGAGCGTGGCGGAAGCCCTGCGCGCAGGCGCGGAAGGCGCGGACGCCGTGCTCGTCATCACGCCCGCTTTTTATCGCGCCGCGATGACGCCCGCCGCCCTCGCCGCGCATTACGAAACAATCGCGGACGCGTCCACAGTCCCCGTCGTGCTCTACAACATCCCGCAGAACACCGGCGTCGCTTTGTCGCCGGAGACAGTCGCGCGGCTCGCTTCGCACGAAAATATCATCGGCATCAAGGACAGTTCGGGCGATATGGTCAACTTCCTTGAGATGCTGCGGCTTCAGTCCGAAGATTTCGCCGTGCTCACCGGGCACGCCTCGCTGCTCTACGCGGCTTTGAGCGCGGGCGCGCAAGGGGCGATACTGGCTGCGGCGTGCGTCGCGCCGGAAGTCGCCGTGCGGATCGCGCAGTTAGTCGAACAAGGCGAACACGAGCACGCGCGCGAGTTGCAACGCCGCTTCACGCCGCTCGCACGCGCCGTCACGACGCGCTTCGGCATCGGCGGCCTGAAACACGCGCTCGACCTCGGCGGCTACGCGGGCGGCGAAGTGCGCGCGCCGCTCGCGCAGCCTGACGAGGCGGCGCGGCGCGAGATCGCCGGAGTGTTGGAAGAGTGTCGTCTGACGGACGAGACCGAGCGCGAGACAAAGCAACAGGCCGAAGGAGCAGCAACGTGAGCACCGAACTTTCCCCCTCGACGGAAACCGCCTGTTTCAGCACGCCGCAAGAGTCGGGGCTGCGCATTGAAACTCTGCCCTTCGCGCGCATCCCGCACCAGTCGCGCCTCTTTCTAGACTACCTCGCAGACCCGACCGCGCTCAGGCGCTACTACCCGAACGCCGTACGCTTTCATCATGAACTCGCCGCGCGCGCCCCCGAAGTGCTCGCCGCCTACAAGACGGATCGCAAACTCCTGTGCGACGCGCTCGAAGACGCGAACACGCGTTGGGGCGCGGGCGCTGAGACCATCAAAAACATCACGCGGCTGCGTTCGCCCGAATCAATCGCCGTCGTCTCCGGCCAGCAGGTCGGCCTCTTCACCGGCCCGCTCTACACGATTTATAAAGCCCTCTCCGCCGTCAAACTCGCGGGTTGTCTGACGCAGCGCGGCACGGAGGCCGTGCCCGTCTTCTGGATGGCGACGGAGGATCACGATTGGGAAGAAGTGCAGGCGGCGGAGTTCACGGCCTGCGACGGTCGCCTCGCCAGCGCCGAAGTGTCAGACGCGTTGCATCGCGAAGGCTCGCCCGTCGGCGGCGTCGTGCTCGACGAAACGGCAGGCGACACCGTGCAACGCGCGCTCGACCTGTTGCCGACGACGGAGTTTCTGCCCGACCTCGAAATTTTGCTCCGCGACGCCTACCGGCCGGGGCGCACTTACGGCGAAGCCTTCGCGCGTCTCTTGACCGCGCTCGTCAGCCGTCACGGTCTCGTCCTGCTCGACCCGCTCGACCCTTCGCTCAAACGACTCGCCGCGCCCCTCTACGCGGAGGCCGCGCGACGCGCGCCCGAAATCGCGTCGGCTGTCGAAGCCCGCAGCCGCGCGCTTGAGAGCGAAGGCTATCACGCGCAGGTTCACTCTTCGCCCGACAGTTTTCCGCTCTTCTTCCACGTCGAAGGCGCGCGCCGCGCCGTCACGCGTAACGCCGAAGGCCGCTATCAGGTGAAGGGCGCTCGCAGCGACGAGACGTACACGGCGGAAGAACTCTCGCAGTTGGCCGCGAGCGACCCCGAACGCTTCAGCCCGAATGTGACGCTGCGCGCCGTCGTGCAGGACTATCTCCTGCCTACCATCGCCTACTTCGGCGGCGCAGCCGAGATCGCCTACTTCGCGCAGACCGCCGAAGTCTATCGCCTGCTCGCGCGCCCCGCGACGCCTATCCTGCACCGCGCCAGTCTCACCTTCGTCGAACGCCGCACGGGGCGCACGCTCGAACGCTACCAACTGCACCTCGCGGACTTCTTCGCCGGACTCGACGCCGTTATCGCGCGCGTCGTCGAAGAACATCTCGGTGCGGAGCAGGCGCAGGCGTTCGACCGCGCCGAAGCTTCCGTCAACGGCGCGCTCTCGGAACTCGGCGCCAACCTGCGCCGCTTCGACCCGACGCTCGCCGACGCGCTCACGCACGGCACGCAGAAGATCGAGCACCAACTGGCCGGCTTGCGCACGCGCTTTCACCGCGCGCAGATGGCGCGCGACCGCGCCGCCCACCGCCAACTCGAACGCGCCTACGCTTCGCTCTATCCCGAAAAAACTTTGCAGGAGCGCCATCTCAACATCACCTCCCTCATCGCGCGTCACGGTCACTACTGCCTCGACTGGATTTACGACGCCATTGACCTCGGCTCGGTGGAACATCAAATTGTTTATTTATAAAACGTCCGTCGTCAGTTCTCCGTCGTCAGTTGTTCAATCCGGGCTTTAGTAGCTTGCGTGATTGACACAAACAACTGACGACGGACAACTGACAAAGAACAAACTTTTATGTCAAAGATTCGAGTTTTATCAGATCATTTGGCGAACCAGATCGCGGCGGGCGAGGTGGTGGAACGTCCCGCGTCGGTGGCGAAAGAGTTGGTCGAGAATTCGATTGACGCGGGCGCGCGGCGCATCGAGGTTGATGTCGAGGCGGGCGGGCGCACACTGTTGCGCGTTGCGGACGACGGCGAGGGGATGACGCAGGACGACGCGTTGCTCGCCTTCGAGCGTCATGCGACTTCCAAGATCAGCACGGCGGACGACTTGCACAGCATCGGCACGCTCGGCTTTCGCGGCGAGGCTCTGGCTTCAATCGCTTCGGTGGCGCGCGTCGAACTCATCACGCAGACCGAAGGCGAGGCGGAAGGCACGCGCATTTTGATCGAAGGCGGGCGCCTGCGCGACGTGAAGCCCGC
>DASQDV010000073.1:0-3426 GCA_035633995.1 Pyrinomonadaceae bacterium
AAAAATATCGCGGGCGGTTCAATCCGGATTGAACCGCCCGCGATATTTTTTGTGCGCCGGTAGCTTCCGCGCGACGCGAGAGCTTCGGAGCGCGGTGTGAATTGTTGCGCCCTGCCGCGACCGGCTTGGCAGCGCGCCGCACGTCGAACTCCGGGTTAGCTCTAACGCGTGCTCATCTTCATTTCTTCCTTGACCTCCCGCACGTCGCTCGCAACACGCTTGACCTCTTCTTCCATGTCCTCCACATCGCCGCGCACGGCCTCGACCTCGCCCGTTATATCCTTCACCGTCTCCTTGATCCGGTGCGCAACTTCCTGCGCCTGTTCTTCGACCGCGTCTTCCATCACTTTCAACACTTCATGCGGTTCGGGCGAAACTTTGAGCGCCGCAATTTCGGGATCGGTTTTGTAGTCGAAGCGGTCGTAGACCGAGTCGAGTTGCTGCGCGATGTGTTCGAGTAGTTCCAGCGTCTTGGCGGCCTTCTGCTCGGCCAGCATGTTGACTTGCAGGTCGAGTTCGGCGCGCTTCTCGCTCAAGCTCGCCATGCGGTTTTGCGAAATGAGCACGAAGGTCGAAAGAAAGATCGCTTCGAGCGAGACGATCATCGTCAGTAAGCCAAAGGGAAAAGGGTCGAACTCGCTCACGTATGGCAGATGAATTAGATTGACGTTGAGCAGAACCCACAGGCCGAACCAAACGACGTGAATTAAAACGAAGGCCATCGAGCCGGAAAAGCGCGTGATGAGATCGGAGAAGCGTTCCTGCGGCCTGCGGGCGGCCACATCTTTGCGTTGCATCTCGGAGATGGCAGCGATGTTTTTACGTATGATCTGGTTTTGGGAAACGACCTCTGTGCTCATAAAAATTTTCGGCCTCCAAGAGAAATGAAAAGCGGGGAGAAATAACCTGCGGGATTATGCGCCTCGAAGGCGCTTCCTGGTTCCACTCAAACAAAGATCGTGCCAGCAAACAGCCCGCGCAATTTCAAGGAAAAATCGTATTTGTTGAAACTCGGGAGCGCCGTTATGTATTCGTTCGATGCAGGGAGCGCGCTCTGGGCTCGCTTCGGGAGATGGAAGTCGGGTGAGAATTTTAGTTGCTGCGACTGGGCTTCGTAGTCGAGTTGCCGTGGCGCGTCGAAGGTTAAGCACTTGTCTCCGGCGCAGTGTAACTGCTATAAATCTAAGTGCCTTGCCGGAGCAACTCCGGCAGATGAGATTGCCTGCCAACATGCAACGGCAATTTCGCATCTAAAGTTTCTCCTCAAATAAGTGAATATTCATCTACAGGGAGTTTTCATGTCTCGCATCCTGACTTCTCTAATTTTGTCTGCCATCATGTTGTGTGCGGCTCTGCCGGTTCAAGGCTATATCTACCAGTACAGCAGCACCAACTCTGTTCAAATCAAATGGCCGGTTGCGACGGAGGGCAGCGTCACCACGATCAACATCGCGCTCTCCACTTCGCTCAGTTCGCCGCCCGCCAACATCAAAGCGGGCAGCGACGTGTTGGGCGCGGCGCGCAGGGCTTTGCGCCGCTGGTCTGACGCGGCCAGAATCCAGTTCGTCGAATCCTCCACGAGCCTCGATACGGTTAACACGTCGGGCAGTGACGGCGTCAGCTTGATCACGGTCGCCAACAACCCGACGAACGCCGCTTTCACCAGCGGGCGGCTCGGGCGGACGCGCGTCGTCTTCGAGCCGACTTCGGGACGCATACAGGAAGGCGACCTCGCCATCAGCCCGAACACCCAGTTCTCGACCGACGGCACGCCCAACACCTACGATCTCGAATCCACGTTCGTACACGAACTCGGACACCTCCTCGGACTCGACCATTCCGGCGTCGTCGGCGCGACGATGCAGCCGCGCCAGGGGCTGAACTTCGTTGACCCCGCCTTCACCATACGCACGCTCTCGGACGACGATCTGGCCGGCATCCGTTCTATCTACGGGCAGCGCACGCCCGCGCCCGTCGGCGCGATTGCGGGGCATGTGAACGCAATCGGCGCGAACGTCTGGGCGGAGAATTTCTACACGGGGCGCGTAGAGGGCGGCAGCATCACCGACAACAACGGCAACTACCGCATCGAGCAACTCACGCCGACCGACTATCGCGTGAGAGTTGAATACCTCGATGAGCCGGTCGTTGCGCGCGAGATTTCGGTGTCGCCTCCCTACAGCGGCATCGCTAATCAAGCGCCGTTTCAAGCCACAGAAGCGCAGGTGAACATACCCGGTGCCGGTGTGACCTCCACGCTGAATCTCAACGTGAATGTCACTGTGCCGTCCATCAACCCGCGCATCCTCGGCGTCAACGCATTGCAGGGCGCGCCCGTGCAACTCTCCGCAGGACGCGCTTACCGTTTCGCCGTCGGCGGCAACGGACTCGACAACGTGCCTTTGACGACGACGGGCTTCAGTCTCGCCGCGCCTTTTATGACGATTGATCCGGCAAGTTTCGCGCGTGAGAATCCTGCGAACTACGGCATCACCGAACCGAATTACGGCATCGTCAGTTTTAATTTAATCATTGCCGACACCGCTAAATTCGGCGACTACACTCTGCGCCTGCGCTCTAATTCGGGCGAGGTGGCGTTTCTCTCCGGCGCGCTCGCGCTCGACCCTTATACGAATAACGTCGAGTTGAACCCGCTTGAAAACAACGGCTTCTTCGTGCGCCAGCAGTATCTGGATTTCCTCTTCCGCGAGCCTGACACGGACGGCTTCAACGCATGGCTCGGCGTGCTCAACCGCTGCGATCAGAGCTTCTCGCCGGACTGCGACCGCCCCACCGTCTCATCCGCCTTCTTCCGTTCGACGGAGTTTCAACTCAAAGGCTACTTCGTCTATCGCTTCTACAAGCTCTCTTTCAACCGGTTGCCTGCCTACGCAGAGATCATCCCCGACATGTTGAGCGTGACGGGGGCAACCTCCGCGGAGGTCTTTCAGAAGCGTGCGCAGTTTGCCAACAACTGGGTGCAGCGTCAGGCTTTCGCGGCAACTTACAGCGGCCTCAGCAATACGGCCTTCGTTAACACGCTGATGAACCGCTACGACCTGCAAACCATCAACACGCCCGACCCGTCGAACCCCGACACGGGCGGGAAGGTCGCGCTGTCGCGCGTTAACCTCATAAGTCGGCTCGACGCGGGGACGCTGACGCGGGCGCAAGTGGTGCGCGCCATCGTCGAGTCGGACGAAGTGTTTGCCCTGGAGTTCAACCCCGGCTTCGTCTCCATGCAATACTTCGGCTATCTCAAGCGCGACCCGGAGATCGAAGGCTTCAACGCGTGGTTGAACTATCTCAACACGCACCCCGGCGATTTCCGCACGATGGTGGTCGGCTTCGCCAACTCGAAAGAGTATCGCAGCCGCTTCGGACAACCGTAAAATTCCGAACACCGTGCGAAAGCCGGAAGCGTGG
>DASQDV010000074.1:0-4757 GCA_035633995.1 Pyrinomonadaceae bacterium
GGTGCGCGCCTGCTCGAGGCGCGCGCGCTGCGCGGGGGTCAGAACCGCGTTCGGGTTTTGCAGAACGCCCGTCGAGGCGACGACGTGATCGTCGGGCACGGTGATCGAGACGCGGTAGTTGCCGAACTCCAAAGTGAACTCGCCCGCGCCGAGAAACTGTTTGTGCTGCCAGCCCGACACCTCGTTGTAGGCGGCCATGCGCGGGAACCAGTGCGCGATCTCGTAGAGGTAGTTGCCGTCTTTGGGGAAGAACTCGTAGCCGGTGCGCCCGCCGATTTTGCGCTGGTCGTTGATGTTGTAATTCCAATCGACGGAGAAACTAACCTGCGCGCCGGAGGCGAGCGGCTGCGGCAAGTCAACGCGCATCATCGTCTTGTTGATCGTGTAGCGGAGCGGCGCGCCCTTCGCGTCGCGCACCGCCGTGATGCGGTTGCCGCCGTCGAACGCGCGCTGGTAGAGCATGTTTTCGATCTGGAACAGAGGTACGCGCTCGAAGTTCGGCGCGGTCTGCGTGAGGCGCGAGTCGGAATCCTGCTTCCAGATGTTTTGATCGAGTTGCAGCCAGAGATAGCTGAGCGGGTCGGGCGACTGGTTGTAGTAGGTGATCGTCTCGGAGCCGGTGATGCGTTGATTCGCGTCGTCGAGTTCGACGTTGATCTGGTAGTCGGCGCGCTGCTGCCAGTAGGAGCGACCGGGCGCGCCCGACGCGGCGCGCTGCTCGTTCGGCGTCGGTAAAATTTCCTCAAGCTGCTTGAACTTATCGCTCGGCGTCGTCTTCGACTGCGCACGCGCTGCGTCGGGCGCGGGGGCGAAGGCGAGGCACAGCAGTGCGGCGAGCACCAATGAACGTCTGATTTTCGTCAACATAAATGTGAATGTCCTTTTCGCCAGAGAGAGCTGGAAACTTGTCAGTACGGGCGCAGCCCGAATGCGTCACCGGGTTCAGGAGTATTGAGGAGCTACTCGCTTTCGACAACTTGACGGTGGGCAGTGACGAACTCAGCCGACAGTATATATACGAGGCGCACAACGAGAAAGTTAAAAGGCCGGAAGGGCGAGGAAAAGAAATTTTTCTTTCCATTTTTTCGGATGCCGCGCACTCGCTTTCAACTCTTCTTCTTGTTCGGCTTGACCGGTTTCGGGAGCCGCGCCTTCGGAGGCCGTTCGGTCTTGACGGCGGCAGCGGCGGGCGGGCGCGCAAAGTAGCCGTTGCGATAGATGAGTTTCAATTTCTCCTTGCGCAGTTCGGGGTTGGCGAGTTCGAGACGGAGTTGGCGAAACGTGTTGTCGCGCGCCTTGTTGGTCGGCGAGTAGGCGACGAGGTATTGCGTGCGCAACTCCTGTTGAATCTGCGCGAAGGCGAGATTCAACTGCGCCTCGTCTTCGGGAAAGAACGCGCGCCCGCCGCTGCGCTCGGAGATTTTCTTGAGCGCACCCTCGTCGAATTCATAATCGCCGATGCCGATTGAATAGATGACGGCGTCGGCGGCGATGGCGGCGTCAATCGCGTCCTGTTTTTTGAGCGGGCTGTTGGAGTCTTCCTTGCCGTCCGAAAGGAGAATGATCGCGCGGCGCGTGCCTGTGGGGGCGTGCGCGAGCATGTCGCGCGAGGTCGCCCAGATGGCATCCCAGATGGCGGTCGAGCGCGCATATCTGGGGTCGTCCGCGTCGCCTGCGGCGGTGGGGACGACGGGCGGCGTGTTCGTGTCAATTGCCGCCATGCGGCGCAGCGGGACGGGTGCGACCGAGAGGCTTTCAATCGCGGCGTGGAGGCTCGCGCGGTCGCCGGTCAAATCCTGCTCGATGGTGGCGAAGCCCGTGAAGGAGATGACGGCGGCGCGGTCGCGTTCGGGGCGCATCACGGAGTCTATGAAAATATGCGCGGCGGCCTTTTCGTCGGGCAGCGTGTTCTCCTGCGAGCCGCTCACGTCAACGAGGATGGCGAGCGAGAGCGGCAAGTCGGTTTCGCGCTGGAAGATCGAGATGGTCTGCAATTCGTTGTTCTCGAAGATTTGCACGTCCTCCTGCCGGAGCGTCGTGACGAAGCGACGATTTTTGTCCACCGCGTTAAAGAGCACGTTGACGAGATTGGTTTCGACGCGCTCGACGGAATCATCCTGCACGTCGTCCTGCTGCGGGCGCGGCTGTGGCGTCGTCGTCGGCTGCTGCTGCGGCGGCGAAGGCGAGGGGGCAGGCTCGGCGGGCGTCTGCGCCTGTGCGACGGGATTGAAAGCGAGGGACGCGAGGAGAAGCGTCGCGACGAGGGCGTGGGCAGTGGCGTTCTTGAAAAATCTCATACGTGGTTCGGGCTACTCCCGCTTGGCGAAGTTTCGACGGGTGAACGAAGCGGCGCGCTTTCAGTGTCCGGCCTTTGCTGCGACACGGACGACGATGCCGCACGTCTCGTCCGGGGAGAGGATTTCCGTATTCTAACCTCTCAAGGCTCGCAAACTGAATCGCCCGCGCGAAAATAAGACCGCAATCGTCGCCCGCGCGAAAATAGGAACGGCGCGGCCAGTTGCCTGACCGCGCCGTCCTGTCCCCCCGTGCTCGTTACCCCTTGTGACCCGCTTGTTACTGCTTGTTGCTCTTGTCCACCACCGATTTCAGAGCCTGAAACGTGGGCGGCCAGAGTCCGACGAAAATTCCCGCCTGGCGGTTGCCGCTGAAATAGAGCGCGAGCGATGCGCCGATTGAGCCGATGGTTAAAATATGAAACAGGCTGATACCCGTTGATTCGACCGTCGTGTTATCAATGGTCTTCAAGACCGCCTCGGCCTTGTCCGTCTTCGTAGCCTCGCCGCCGCCCGTCCCCGTGTTGCCGAGAAGGTCGCTGGCCGTTGATGTTGATTTTCCTAATCCCTGTGCTGACATTAATCTAATCCCCTTTCGCTATCCGTGTTGTTATCTTCGACACGCCCTTTGAGGGCGGCTAAACCGAAAAGCAGCGCAAGCGACGCCCCGGCGATGATAAAGCCCGCAACGGGGCGTCGTCGTATCTTCGCCGTTATCGCCGCCGCTCCCTTCGCGGGCAGTCCCTCCTGCGCCGCGCGCTTTTCCGTGTCCTGCTTCGTCATGTTCCCTTCATGCCGCCGCCGCTAAAGAACACTTATAGACCTACTTCATCGCGCCGTTGTATCCAAACTCATGCAATTCTGTGTGAAGCGTGCTTTTACTTTGACTGTCCGTGACGAATATGAGATAGATTTGACTCATACGTAAATTCCGGCGGCTAATTTTTGCTCTAAAAATTTCAGTAGAAGCGGCGAGGAGCAAGCTATGAGTTTGATTGAATCCATAAATGCGCGCGAGATTCTGGACTCGCGCGGCAACCCGACGGTCGAGGCGGAAGTGATCCTGATCGGCGGCGAACTGGGGCGCGCGGCCGTCCCTTCGGGCGCGTCCACCGGCGAGCACGAGGCCGTCGAACTGCGCGACGGAGATAAAACGCGCTACGGCGGCAAGGGCACGCAAAAGGCCGTCGAGAACATCAACGAGACGATAGCCGAGTCGCTCGAAGGCTTCGACGCGCTCGATCAGGCGGAAGTTGACGCCGCGCTCATCGCGCTCGACGGCACGCCGACAAAATCACGTCTCGGCGCAAACGCGCTCTTGGCCGTCTCGCTCGCCACGGCGCGCGCCGCCGCCGCCTATCTCGAAATCCCGCTCTACCGCTACCTCGGCGGCGCGAACGCGCGCACGCTGCCCCTCCCCATGATGAACATTGTCAACGGCGGCGCGCATGCCGACAACAACGTTGACTTTCAGGAGTTCATGGTGATGCCCGTCGGCGCAGCGAGTTTCGCCGAGGCGCTCAGGGTCGGCGCGGAAATCTTCCACGCGCTGAAAAGCGTCCTGAAGAAGCGCGGGCTTGCCACGAGCGTCGGCGACGAAGGCGGCTTCGCGCCGAATCTGCGCTCGAACGAGGAAGCCATCGAGACGATCCTCGAAGCCGTCAATGCGGCGGGCTACAAAACGGGCACGGAAATCCTGCTCGCGCTCGACCCGGCGGCGAGCGAGTTTTACGACGGCAAGAATTACGTCTTCAAGAAATCCGACAAGCGCAAGCTTTCGAGCGACGAGATGGTGGCCTACTGGAAGTCCTGGGTCGAGCAGTACCCGATCATCTCCATCGAAGACGGGATGGGCGAAAGCGATTGGGACGGCTGGAAGACGATGACGGACGAGATGGGCGCGCGCGTGCAACTCGTCGGCGATGATCTGTTCGTGACGAACACGGAATTCCTGCGTCGCGGCATCGAGCGCGGCGTCGCCAACTCCATCCTGATCAAAGTCAACCAGATCGGCACGCTCACGGAGACGCTCGACTGCATCGAGCTGGCGCGCACCAACCGCCGCACCGCGATCATCTCGCACCGTTCGGGCGAGACCGAAGACACCTTCATCGCAGACCTCGCCGTTGCCACCAACGCCGGGCAGATCAAGACCGGCTCGCTCTCGCGCACAGACCGCATCGCCAAGTACAACCAACTGCTGCGCATCGAAGAAGACCTCCGCACGGCGGCGCGCTTCCCCGGCATGGAGGCGTTTTATCAACTCGAACGAGACGCCGCGCCGCAGCCCGCGTCGAAGGGCAAGAACGCGAACGGCGGCGCGAAGAAGGCACGCGCGGCGAGGAAATAGTCTGAACACAAATTCGGAGTTTTACTTTCGGGAGAATTGACAGTGACCGACAGACAAGGGCCGCTCGCGCTCATCGTCCTCGACGGCTTCGGCTACAGCCCCGCGCGCGAGGG
>DASQDV010000075.1:0-7134 GCA_035633995.1 Pyrinomonadaceae bacterium
GTAAAACCCCGCAGCGAGTCGCCGCGCATGCCGAGCAGCGCATACGTGCAGAGCGCCGCGACGACGATGGTGACGGCGTTCACGCCGAAGGTCAGGGCGCGCTGCGCGGGCGAAGTGGTGTCGAGCGGCGGGAAGCCGAAGACGAAGCCGATGCCGAACCACACCGGCAGAATCGCCATCTGCGCCGTCGCGGCCAGCCCGATCATCTCCCTGCGCCCCACGTCGTCGGCTGTCGCCAGTCCCGCCGCGATGCCGACGCCGAGCGAAATCAGAAAACTGACGACGAGCGGGTTATGCTGGTTGTATTGCAAAGGCGGACTCGTCAGCAGCGCGACCACGACGCCGCCGGAAATCAACAGCGCGATGGCGACGAGGAACGCGAAGAGTCCCTGCAAGGCCAGCCGCCACTGTCCCGTCCACGACCCGAAGCCCATCGCCAGCAGCAAGGGCAGCAGAGGCAGAAAGAGCAGCCCCCCAAGCATCACCAACAACTGGTGTTGGATCATCCCGTAAGCCAGCAGCATCGCGGCGATCAAGACGCGCCCGACAAAGCCGTAGGTCACGAGGCTGAACTGCCACAACTCTTCGAAAATATCAATGGTCGGCTCGACCAGCGGCCACGTCAGCTCCGGCGGTCGCTCGCGCGCGACGACGCTGCGCGGCTGGCGCACGGCGATGGAATATTTTTCGTTATCGAAAAACGGCGCGGCCATTAAAGCGTCGAGATAAACTTTGGCCTTCGGCGTCGCCGTCTCGACATCGATCACATCTTTCGTCTCACGCTCGCCGTTTGCGCGGCGCACCTGTTGCTGGTGTGTCGTCACCTGAGAGATGCCCGCCGCAAACGCCACCTGCGCCACCTCTTCGCCGCCCCCCTCCGGCGCTTTAACCCTGACCAGGCGCATGTTCGCCTCCCTTCGCTCAAGCGTGCGCACTCAGTCCAAAGCGAGCGCCGCTCCGGTCTTTCAACTTCGCCATCTGACTCGCCCTGAAACTTGTCGCGGAATTTTGCCGTGCATCATAACTCACGCACCGCCCTCCGGCCACGAACTTTTTTTGACCGCGCCCGTTGCAAACAAAAAGGGCGAGGCCGCTTGATAACGACCCCGCCCGCGACGGCTGCGCAATGTTACGTGCCAGCCGCCGTTGAAATACTGAAATATAGTCCGCCTGCTTACAGAGCCAGCAGGCGGGAGCTTCGACTATTTACCGTTGTTGACGTAGCTGACACAGTCGCCCTGATTCCTGAACGACGTGCCGTCGGCACGCTTCGCAGACTGCCAGCCGCCGTTCTTGCAGGCATCTCTGGTGGTCGCAACGCGGTACGGCTCGAAATTGTAGATAACGCAGTCGTCGCCGTAACCGAGTTTGAGCGCGTCGGTGGCCGCGAAGAGGCCGTCGTTACCGCCGCCCTGATTGACGCCGAAGCCGCCGACGATTGTGGCGTTCGGGTTGGCCGCCACGATGGCGTCCCACGTCACGAAGCAATCGAAGGCGCAGACGCCGGGGATGGCTCTGGACGACCACCAGATGGCCTGGCCGCCGGCATAAGCGTCCCAGTCCTGCCACTCGCCCTCGACCACCGGGCCTTGATTGACGTTATACACCGGCTCGAAGACGAGGACGGCATAGTCGCCCGGCTCAAGCGTGCCGCCGTTGCGATCAATCTCGATGTTGATGGCGGTGGTCTGCAACGGGTTCGCCGTCGAGTTCTCGTAGCGGTAAGTCGAATAACTAATAGCGTCCACGCTGCTCAGGAGCGTCCCGCGATGGTCGTAGTTGAACAAATAAACTTTATCGCTGGCGGGGGGCGTGCCCGGCGTGTTGAGGTTCAAACTGCCGACGCCGAGGGGCGGGTTTTCCGGCCCGACCACCAGACCGGCATTACCGCCGCCACGCGTGAACTTAACAAACGACCCCTGCGGGTACGGGGCAGGCGTCGTGTTGGGCGCGGGGGCGGCGAGGATGTTCTCAGGCAGAACGACCACCGTTTCGCACGTTGCCTCCTGTGCGAAGCCAATCGTGGTAGCAGCAAGGGCGACGATAGCAACAACTAATGTGAACACAAACAATTTCGCAGATTTCATCTTTACTCTATCTCCTCAAGGGGCAAGCGTCTGCGCGGCAACGCAGCGCGGGGGTTAAAAAGTCAGGGGATGCCGCACACACTCCCACAGTTGGTCGCAGACCGAATACCTCATGCCGTTCGAACAAGGAGAGCCGTTGCGCGGACAACGTCACACGCAAAATCACCCTTGATCGGCATGAGGCATCTATATTTAATGCTAATTATTTTCTGTCGGACGGAAGGAAAAACTGCGCGGCCTTCGCCAAAGACAGAGCTAAGTTGACGGGACACCTGCCAGCGTCGAAAGCAAACGTCGCAAAGGAGGTGATCAAGCGCCAGCACTTAGAGTGCGCGGACTTTAATTCATGTTCCAGCGCTTGTCAACTTACGTGTGAGTTAAGAAACTGCTAACTTGATCCGAATTCCAGACCGGCCTTTTAATCTGCCGCGCGCCGCTTCGCCCGGCCCGATGCGCGCAGGCTCTCGCCCAACGGTGCGAACAGGCGTCGCGCCGCCTCCCGCGACATGTCGGGCGAATTTATGCCGCGTCGCCCGACGGTGCGAACAGGCGTGCGAGTTCTCGCTTGAGCAGTTTGCCGGTCGGCCCTTTGGGCAACTCGGCGAGGAAGTTTACCGTCTTCGGGCATTTGTAATCGGCGAGGTGCGCGCGGCAAAACTCTATAATCTCGGCCTCCGTCGCTGTGCGCCCTTCCTGCAAGACGACGAAGGCGGCAACCTCTTCGCCGTAGAGTTCGTCGGGCACGCCGATGGTGGCGGCGGAGGCGATGGCCGGATGCCTGTAGAGCAGTTCGTCAATCTCGCGCGGGTAGATGTTTTCGCCGCCGCGAATGATCATGTCCGACTTGCGATCCACGATGTAGAAGAAGCCTTCCCGGTCGCGGTAGCCGACATCGCCCGTGTGAAACCAGCCGCCGCGAAAAGCCTCTGCGGTGGCGGCTTCGTTCCGGTAATAGCCTTTGAAGATATTAGCGCCGCTGAGGACGATCTCGCCGAGTTCGCCGTCGGCGACTTCCGCTTCGTCTTCGTCAAAGACTTTGATCTCGCAGCCTATCGTCTGCCCGCACGAGCCGGGGCGGCGGCGCGCGTCGGGCGGGTTGAAGGTCGCGCGCACGGTTGATTCCGACAAACCGTAGCCCTCGATCACGAGACACCCGAAAGTCTCTTCGAAGCGGCGCAGGACTTCGGCGGGCACGGGCGCGGAGCCGCACATCGCGAAGCGCAGTTGCCCCGTTCGCAAATCTGCGGGCACGCCTTCCGGGTAGGTGGCGAGCAGCATCGAGAGCATCGTCGCCACCGACCCGAATGATGTCACCTCGTAGTCGGAGACGAGCTGCCAGAAGCGCGAGGCTGAGAAGCGCGGGCTGACGACGCTCGCGCCGCCCGCGTACATCGCCGCGATAGTCGTCACCATCACGGCGTTCATGTGAAAGAGCGGCATCACGGAGAGCAGGCGGTCGCGGAGCGTGAACTTCAACCAACTGACGATCTGCTGCGCGTTCGCGAGCAGGTTCCCGTGCGTCAGGAGACACCCCTTCGGTTTTCCGGTCGTGCCCGAAGTGTAGATAATGATCGCCTCGTCGCCGCGCGCGAGCGAGAGTTCTCGCCATGAGTCGGCGGGCGTCACGGCGGCGTTCGCGGTTGCCTTTGCAACGTCGTCAAACTCAATTGCGGCGGCGAGGTGCGGCACCTGTTTTTGAATCTCGACAACCGTGTCTTGAAACTGCGTGTGATAGAGCAACAGCTTCGCGTCGGAATTGCCGACGACGTAGGTGGCCTCTTCCGCTTTGAGCAGAGAGTTGACCGGCCCGGCCAGCGCGCCCGTTTTGAAGCAGGCGAAATACGCGATGATGTATTCGGCGCTATTCGGCAAGAGCAGGCTCACCACGTCGCCGCGTCTCGCGCCGTGCGCGGCGAGCAGGTTGGCCGTGCGATTGACCGCCGCGTCAAACTCCGCGTAAGTCCACGCGCGCCCGTCTTGCGCGTCGAAGAGAAAAGTTTTATCGGGTGTGTCCGAGGCGCGATGTTCGAGCAGTTCGCGCATGTTTCCGTAAGGCTCAACCGTTTCGTTGGTCATAGATAATTCAGATTGCATCGCCCTGTGGCTGTGCGGTATAAAGTGCAGGCAAACGGAGGCGACGCAAACTTCTGCTGCCCGGCGCCCGCGCATGTTGCGCGCCACAGCTTAGCGAAACGCTTCCATCTCTACAAACGTTTCCGCTCCGGCACTACTTTTTTGTCTCCGCTAACCCGACGCCCGAAGAGCGGCCAGGCACACGCATACGCGAACGCTTTCTATGGACACCTATCGCAATTTCATTGACGGGCAGTGGACTCTCTCCGAAGCCGCACAGACCGTGCCCAACATCAACCCGGCCAACACCGACGACGTGCTCGGCACAGTCCGCCTCTCTTTGCGCGAAGAAGCGAAGCGTGCGGTTGAAGTCGCACACGCGGCCTTCCGCGAGTGGCGAGCGGTGCCCGCGCCCGCGCGCGGTCGCATCATCGCACGTTTCGCGCGCCTGCTCGAAGACGACGCGGAAAACCTCGCCGCCCTCCTGACGCGCGAGGAAGGCAAGACGCTCGCCGAGTCGCGCGGCGAGATCAGGCGCGCGGCGAACGTCGCAGAGTTTTGCGCGGGCGAAGCCCGGCGCATGAACGGCGAGACGATCCAGTCGGAACTGCCCGCTAATTTTGCTTACACGATCAAGCAGCCGCACGGCGTCGTCGCCTGCGTCACGCCCTGGAATTTCCCGGTCGCGATTCCGGTCTGGAAGATCGCGCCCGCGCTCGTGGCGGGCAACACCGTCGTCTTCAAGCCCGCGACCGTGACGCCCGCGACCGCCGTGCGCCTCGTCGAGCTTTTCGAGGCGGCGGGCTTGCCGAAGGGCGTCTTGAATCTCGTCATCGGCTCGGGGTCGGAGGCGGGCGACGAGATCGTCGGACATCCGGCGGTGCGCGCCGTCTCTTTCACAGGTTCGAACAACATCGGCCTCAAACTCTACGAACAGTGCGCGCGGCGCGGCGCGAAAGTGCAGTGCGAGATGGGCGGCAAGAATCCCGTGATCGTGCTGGAAGACGCCGACATGAACCTCGCTGTCGAATCGACGGCGCAGGGCGCGTTCGGCTCAACCGGCCAACGCTGCACGGCGACGAGCCGCGCCATCGTCCACGAAAAAGTTTATGACAACTTCATCGAGCGCATCTCGGCGCGTGCCGAAGCGCTCAGGCTCGGCGACGGGAGCGACGCGGCGACAGAAGTTGGGCCGCTCGTTGACGGCAACGCCTTCAAGAGCGTGCTGCGCTACATGGACATCGGGCGCGAAGACGGCGCAAGCCTCGTCTGCGGCGGCGCAATCGCCGAAGGGCCGGGCTTGCGCAAAGGCTACTTCGTCAAGCCGACCGTCTTCGTCGGCGTCACCTCAGACATGCGCATCGCGCGCGAAGAGATTTTCGGCCCCGTCCTCTCCATCATGCGCGCCAAGGATTTGGACGAAGCGCTCATGATCGCGAACGACAGCGAGTACGGCCTGTCGTCTTCTATCTTTACCAACGACGCCGCGCGCATCTTCCGCTTCATAGACGAGGTCGAGACCGGCATGACGCACATCAACTCGCCGACGACCGGCGGCGAAGCGCACATCCCCTTCGGCGGCATCAAATCAACGGGCGTCGGCGAACGCGAGCAGGGTTCGACCGCGCTCGATTTTTACACCGAACTCAAAGTCGTCTATGTGGACTACACGGGACGCAAGCGCGAGGGGAATCTTTACTGATCGGGGTGGAAGTTGCTGGCCTCCGACGGGTCGGCGAAAGAATCGGGTCAGCTGACGCAACGTTAGCGTCTCGGTCAACAAGATTAAGAGAAGGTATTTTTATGCGCGCGAAACTCGTCATCTTTGCACTGTTAGCTTTTTTTGCCTGCACGCACGATCTCGCTCATGCGGCGCGTCCCGCAGGCATCGTCTGGCACAAGGACTTGGGGGCGGCGCGCGAGCTGGCACGGCAGACGGGCAAACCTATGCTGCTCGACTTCGTCGCAGACTGGTGCAAGCCGTGTAAGGAAATGGAGAGAAGTTTCTGGCCGAAGCCTCAAGTCGTGGCGCTCTCAGAGAAGTTCGTCTGCGTCTCTGTGAGCTTCGATAAGCGTGGGCCGGAGCTTTCGCAATACAGGGTTGATCGAATCCCGGCGGTCGTCTTCACAGACCCTTGGGGGAATTTCATGACGGCCAAGTTCGGCTTCGGGAATACCACGCCGGACGAGTTGACCAAACTAATGCAGGCCGTCCCTCCAGACTTCTCGCCTCTCACCGAGTGGCACGCGCTGCTGGAACAGGATAAAAACAATCCGACCGCGCTGGCTAAATTAGGCGCGTTTTACAGCAAGCACGGCATCCTCGATCTGAGTACCGGCTATTACAAAAAGGCGTTGAAGTCGAAGGAGTTGGAGGCCAATCTCGAAGCTTACGGCGAACTGCTTATCGCCGTCGGAATCAACTACATGAAACAGCAGGAATACGGCGATGCCAGAAAGACTTTCGAGGATTACCTGAAGTTAGCTCCGAATGGCAAGCACGGCGACACGGCGCTCTACGGGATTTTCATGTCGCACATCGCGCGAAAAAAGATCGACGAAGCCGACAAGTCGCTCGCCCAACTCAGAGCCGGTTATCCGAACTCCCGTGTCACGCAACAGGCCGCCGAACAGTTGGAGCAGGCTCGGAATCGCAAGAAGTGAGACGAAAATTGCTTTGACCGAAATACACGACGAAGCGAGTCTCCTCGCACACACTAATAAGTTAAAGAGGTATCAATGAGCACCACCGCAGAACCACAAATCGCGCAATCCGAAATTGTCCGCAAGCATAAAGAATTTCTCTTTCCCGCCGTCGCCACCTACTATCAAGAACCGGTCGCGCTCGTGCGCGGCGAAGGGCAGTACGTCTGGGACGACGAGGACAAACGCTACCTAGACTGCTTCGGCGGCGTGCTCACCGTCAGCATCGGCCACGCCCACCCGCAGGTCAACGCCGCGATCATCGAACAGG
>DASQDV010000076.1:0-6885 GCA_035633995.1 Pyrinomonadaceae bacterium
GAGTGATGCGAGCGTCCCCGCACGATCAAAGACGCCGTCCGGTTCGACCTCCAACTGCTCCGGTGCCAGATGAGCGGCAAAGGTGTCCCAGTCCTTCTGACGGAGCGCTTCCCACATATGTTTTTCTATGGCGACCGGATCATCGGAGGCAAGCATCTCCGGATGTTTCGTCGCGGTCGTCGAAGTGTTGGCGTTTGCCGTCGCGCCGCTCGCGGGTTTGGAGGTTTCCGCCGCCGGAGTGGCCATTGCCGCAGGCTCTTTGACCGGGCAATCCTGATGGAAGACGGCCACCCACTCCGCGCCGCGCTTCATCCAGACGGTGCTGGCGCGCATCGCGCCGGGCGGGATCGGCTCGCCGCCGGAAGTTCCCTTCGCATCCACTGTGTAAGTGACGACCACCGCATCTTCGTCCAGCACCACCGTCTTCCAATCGGAGAGATTCAATTCGGTCGGCGCAAAATTCTTCACGCCGTTGATCGTGGCCGCCTTGTCACCGACGACATCGCTCGAAATGTAGGTCATGTCGTCCGCCAGCATCTTGCCGAAGGCGTCGTGGTCTCTATTCTTGAGCGCGTCCCAAAGCTGTTTTTCTTTGGCCGTGACGGCTTCGGCGATTGCCCCGCCGCTCGCGGGCGACAAATTGGCGTTGCTGTTTGCAGTCGTGGCGTTCGCGTTCGCGTTGCCGTTGGTCGCGGCAGAGTTGTTAGTGTTAGTTGCGACCGTGCAACTCGACGCGCCGAGAACCATTAGAGACAGAACGACGGACAACGCCGTCAGAGATCGTTTCATAAGAGAGAGTCCTCCACTGTGCGAATGTGTAAACTAAACGGGAGTGTGGCCGAAACGGGAGTGTGGCCGATTGCAGGGTGCTTCTATGCCAATTCGCGCGCGGAGTCAATAGAAAAACAGTGACGAGTGATGAGTGACAGGTGAAGGCGAGCGAAGCGTGAATAGATAAAAGTCTGCTTTCTTCTATTTACGCTTCACGCTTCACGATTTACTGCTTTTCACCTTTGCCTTAAAAGTTCGAGGAGCGGCGTTCGAGGTCTTCGGGCGTGCCGTAGAGGGGCGTGTATTCTTCGTCGTTTTCGGCTGCGTGGAGGGCGCGTTTGAGTTCGCCGAACTGGCGCGAGACGGCGCGAAACTCGTCTTCGTCAAAGTGCTCATAGTCGCCCGCGAGATCGAGCACGCGGTCGATGCGACGGTTCGCCTTGTCCAGCACTTCCGTCTTGATGCGCCCGTCCGCGACCGACTGGCAGATGAGATCGCGCGCGGCCTTGAAGTTCGCCTCCTGCTCGCAGATGAGGATCATGTCCGAACCGGCTTCGATGGCGCGCAGAGAGGCTTCGGCCACCGAGAGCGTCTGCACGACCGCACCCATCTCCATGTCGTCGGTGATGACGAGGCCGTCGTATTTGAAGGCGGTGCGCAGCATCCGCATGACGACGTTGTTGCTGATGGTCGCGGGCACCTGCGAGAAGTCTTCGAGCGAAGGCAGTTCCGCCGTGCGGCGAAACCACGCCTGCAAAAACTCGGAGACTTCGGGGAAGGCCGCGTGGCTCACCATCACCGAATGAAGTTTCTCGCCGCGCCGGTGGAACATCAGATCGAGAAACGGCACGAGGTCGTGCTGCAATATCTCTTTCCACGAATGCGTGACGACGGGCAGGCGACGGTGCGAATCAACCTGCGAGCCGCCGAGGCCGGGAAAGTGTTTGCCGCAGCCGACGATGCGATGCGCCTGCAAGCCGTCGAGATACGCGCCCGCGAGGCGCGCGACATCTTCGGGCGTTTCGCCGAACGTGCGACCGCGCAATCCGTTCTCCTCGTTGCCGCCTTTCAGATCGAGGACGGGCGCGAAGTTCATGTTGAAGCCGAGCAGGCGCAGCGCGCGCGCGGAGAGTTCGCCGAACTGGCGCGCGAGTTCCGTGCGCCCGGCGAGGCACACGGACTTGGCCGAAGGCATCGGTTCGCAGATGTCGCGGAAGCGATCCACGAGTCCGCCCTCTTGATCCACGCCGATGATGACGCGCCCGCCGAGCGCGTCGCGTATCTGCGCGTTCAGGAGCGCGACCTGCTCTGCCGTCTCGACGTTGCGCCCGAACAGGATGACGCCGCCCGGTCGTACCTCGCGCAACATCTCGCGCAGGCGTTTGTCCAGGCGCGTTCCCGGCAGGCCGACGAACAGGAGTCGTCCGGCCTTGCGCCTAATATCTTCTCCGTTCAAAGGCGTCGCAGTTTCGGGCATCGTTAAATTAGAGTTTCCTTTCCGTCCAGCTTAAAGGTTTCGCGGGCGGACGCGCAAGAAGGCAGCCGCCCGCGTCGCCGCTTTTCATCATACACGCCCATTTCCTCCCGGCTTCCGATGAACCGGCGCAGGCGCTTTGTTATACTTCTGCTCTCATGGTCGGAGAGCTATCAGAACTGACGACGCGGTCGCCCGCCGAACTCGCGGCGCGCATCAGGGAGCGCGCGCTTGAATTGGGCTTCGACAAGGTCGGCATCGTGCCCGCCGCGCCGCTCGACGCCGAGCGCGCGCGTCTGGAAGAGTGGCTCAGGCGCGGCTATCACGGCGAGATGGGTTGGATGGCGCGCGACCCTGCGCGTCGCACCGATCCGCGCGAGGTCTTTCCCGCAGCCCGCTCCGTCGTCGTCGTCGCGCTCAACTATTTTACGCCGCACGAACACGCGGACGATGCGGCGACCGGCAAAATCTCGCGCTACGCGTGGGGCGACGATTATCACGATGTCGTCGGCGGCAAACTCAAAGAACTGCTCGCAACTCTTAAAGAAGAGTTTCCCGAAGCCGAAGGCAAAACCTGCGTGGACATCCAACCGATGATGGACAAGGCTTGGGCGGTGCGTGCGGGGCTTGGCTGGATCGGCAAGCACACGAATCTGATCACGCGCGAATACGGCTCGTGGGTCTTCCTCGGCGAACTACTTCTAAATCTCGAACTCGAATACGACACGGACGTGTCCGAAGATCATTGCGGCACCTGCACGCTCTGCATCGAAGCCTGTCCCACCGATGCGATCACCGATCCTTACGTCGTTGACTCGAACCGCTGCATCTCCTACGCCACCATCGAACTGCGCGCCCCCGACATTCCCGCCACTCTCGCCCCCAACCTCGAAGGCTGGCTCTACGGCTGCGACATCTGCCAGGACGTGTGCCCCTGGAATCGCTTCGAGCAGCCGACGGCAGAGACGCGCTTTGAGCCGCGCGAGGGCAACGTCTCCGCCGACCTCGCCGAACTCCTCGCGCTCACGCCTGACCAGTACGCCGCGCGCTTTCGCCGCAGCGCCATCAAACGCGCCAAACTCGCCGGACTCCAACGCAACGCCCGCGCGCTGCAAAAAAATCGAGGTGACGATTAGCCCCCCGCACGCCTTTTGCCCCGCTCCCGATTCGGCGCTTGGAACGCCCCCGCCGCCAGCGTATGATAGTGTTTTCCAACTGCCGCCGGAATGTTTCCTGTGGCGTGCGCCCGGCGAAAGATAAGACGTGACTGACACTGCTGTACTCAAAGATTCCTACGGGCGAGCCATACGCGATTTGCGCGTGTCGCTGACCGACAGGTGCAACTTCCGCTGCTTCTACTGCCTGCCGCACGGCGAGCCGCCGATTGCGCCCAAAGAGCAGATGCTCACCTACGAGGAGATCGAATACGTCTCCGACATCTTCGTCTCGCTCGGCGTCGAAAAGATACGCCTCACGGGCGGCGAGCCGATGATGCGCCGCGACATCGAAACGATCATACAGAAACTCGCCGCGCTCAAACCGCGCCTGCACGATCTCGCGCTCACCACCAACGGCTACTTTTTGCCCGGACGCGCCGCCGCGCTCAAAGACGCCGGACTCGACCGCATCACCATCAGCCTCGATTCCCTGCGCCCCGACACGTTTCGCCGGATGACCGGCGTGGACGTGCTCGCGCGCGTGCTCGAAGGGATTCAGGCAGCGCGCGACGCCGGACTCGTGCCCATCAAGATCAACGCCGTCATCGTGCGCGGGCATAACGACTCGGAGGTCGCAGACTTCGCACGCTTCGCACGCGAGCACGACATCGCGATGCGCTTCATAGAGTTCATGCCTCTCGATTCCGGCCACGAGTGGTCGCGCGCCGACGTGTTTTCAGGCCGTGAAATTCGCGCCGCGATTGAGGAGCTTTTTCCCCTCGCGCCGCTGCCCGTCCGGCGCGGCGCGGAGACTTCGGCGCGTTATCGCTTCGCCGATGGTGCGCCCGGCGAGATCGGCATCATCGCGCCCGTCACCGAACCCTTCTGCGGCGCGTGCTCGCGCATACGCCTCACCGCCGACGGCCAGATCAGGACGTGTCTCTTCTCGACCGTCGAACACTCCCTGCGCGACGTAATTCGCAGCGGTGCGACGCGCGCCGAGATCGTCGAATACATCGAATCGGTCGTCATGAAAAAAGAGCCGCGCCATTACATCAACGATCCCGATTTCCTTCAGCCCGCGCGCACGATGAGTTTCATCGGCGGCTAACCCGGAGCGAGGTGCGCCCACATGAGCACGAAAACCGAAGCGACCATCGAAGACCTCTACAAAGTCGAGGGCAAGGCGGAACTCGTCAACGGAGAAATTGTGCATATGTCACCAACCGGAGGCGCGCCGAACTACGCCGCGAGTGAAATTTTTGTGTCTTTGCGCTTATATGCGAAGCGCACCAGGACGGGCTACGCGGTGAGCGACAACGCGGCGTTTACAGTGGACTTGCCGAACCGAAAATCGTTCAGCCCCGACGCGGCCTTTTACACGGGTGACATGACGATGAAGTTCTTCGAGGGCGCGCCCATCTTCGCCGTCGAAGTGAGAAGCGAAGGCGATTACGGGGCGAAGGCCGAGAGCACGATGGCACGAAAGCGCGCGGAATATTTCGCGGCGGGAACTGTGGTCGTGTGGGATGTAGATTTACTGAGTGAAGAGGTGGTACGCGTTTATCGTGCGAGCGAGCCTGAGCGGCCGCGCGTTTATCGTCGCGGCGAGAGCGCGGAGGCCGAGCCTGCCGTGCTGGGTTGGACGATGGCGGTTGATGATCTGTTTGTCGAATGACACACGTGTAAGTCATAATTCGCCTTTCGTTTTTTGACAGTTGTGAAAAGTTTTCGGGGGAGCTTCGCCTGCGGGCGCGGCTGAGAGTCACAAACGTGTGAGACCCCTAGAACCTGATGCGGTTAGTACCGCCGAAGGGAGAAACGCCGGAAGACCGCTTGCGACCCTTCATGTTTCGCAAGCGGTTTTTCTTTTCAGGCCGGGCTGCGGCTGAATGGGTGACAACAAAGATGAGTACGACTAAAGAATCCGCCGGGCAAGTTGAGCGCCGGAGCGACGAAGTGAAACTGCCGAACTCCGAGCGCGTCTACGTCGAAGGCGCGCACGCCCGACGGCACGCTCGAAGAGAATCCGCCCGTTCGCGTCTACGACACGAGCGGCGCGTGGGGCGACCCGGCGATCAAGTGCGACGAACGTGCGGGACTCGCGCCGCTTCGCCGCGAATGGATCATGGCGCGCGGCGACGTGGAGGAATACGCGGGGCGCGAGGTGAAACCGGAAGACGACGGCTATTTGACGGCGGGCGCAGCCGAATATGCGCAGCAGAAGACAAAGGGGCGGCTCGAATATTTTCCCGGCCTGCGCCGCGCCCCCTTGCGCGCACGCGCGGGCGAGCGCGTCACGCAGATGCACTACGCGCGGCGCGGCGTCATCACGCCCGAAATGGAGTTCGTCGCGCTGCGCGAAAACATGGGGCGCGAGATGGCCTTGCACGCGATGCACGAACACTCGCGCGACGACCGCAGTTCGCTCTTTCACGAGCACAGGGGCGAGTCTTTCGGCGCGGCGATTCCGGAGTTTGTCACGCCGGAGTTTGTGCGCGATGAGGTGGCGCGCGGGCGCGCGATCATCCCGGCGAACGTCAACCATCCCGAGTCCGAGCCGATGATCATCGGGCGCAACTTCCTCGTCAAGATCAACGCCAACATCGGCAACTCGGCGGTCGCCTCTTCGATTGAAGAAGAGGTCGAGAAGATGCGCTGGTCAACGAAGTGGGGCGCGGACACGGTGATGGATTTGTCTACGGGCAAAAACATACACGCCACGCGCGAATGGATTTTGCGCAACTCGCCCGTGCCCATCGGCACCGTCCCGATCTATCAGGCGTTGGAGAAAGTCGGAGGCCGCGCCGAAGAGTTGACGTGGGAGATTTACCGCGACACGTTAATCGAACAGGCCGAGCAGGGCGTTGACTATTTCACGATCCACGCGGGCGTGCGCCTGCCTTACATCCCGCTGACGGCGAAACGCACGACGGGCATCGTCTCGCGCGGCGGCTCGATCATGGCGAAATGGTGCCTCGCGCACCACGAGGAGAGTTTCCTCTACACGCGCTTTCGGGACATCTGCGAGATCATGGCGGCCTACGATGTGTCGTTCTCGCTCGGCGACGGATTGCGCCCCGGCTCAATCGCCGACGCCAACGACGCGGCGCAGTTTGCCGAACTCGACACGCTCGGCGAACTCACGCGCATCGCGTGGGAGTATGATTGCCAAACGATGATCGAGGGGCCGGGACACGTCCCCATGCACTTAATCCGCGAGAACATGGAGAGGCAACTTGAGACGTGCGGCGAAGCCCCCTTCTACACGCTCGGCCCGCTCACCACAGACATCGCGCCCGGCTACGATCACATCACGTCGGCCATCGGCGCGGCCATGATCGGATGGTACGGCACGGCCATGCTCTGCTACGTCACGCCGAAAGAGCATCTCGGATTGCCCGACAAGCGTGATGTGAAAGAGGGCGTCATCGCCTACAAGATCGCGGCGCACGCGGCAGACCTCGCCAAAGGTCATCCGGG